>NZ_VATN01000017.1:0-34719 GCF_005781105.1 Escherichia sp. E2586 | reverse complement strand
CAGAAAAAAATGCCGGATGCGGCGCTGGCGCGTCTTATCCAGTCTACGCAGGCATGGTAGGGGGGTAGCTTATTTCCCCACATACGCCAGATTCAGCAACGGATACGGTTTCCCCAAATCGTCCACCTCAGAGCGCCCTGTAACCTTAAAGCCCATCTTCTTATAGAACCCAACCGCCTGCTCATTTTGCTCATTAACGTTGGTTGTCAGTTCCGAAGCCATTGAGAGCGCATACTCCACCAGCATCTGCCCTACGCCGCAGCCGCGCACATCAGGATCGATAAACAGCGCATCCATATGCTGCCCACTTAACAACATAAACCCAACCGGCTGATCCCGCTCATTAACCGCGACCCACAACGGTGCTTCCGGCAGAAAGGAACGCACCAGCTCTTCCAGTTCGGCCCTATACTCTGCTGATAAAAAATCGTGGGTGGCATCGACAGAACGACACCAAATCGCAACGAGTTCCTCCCCTTCCTCATGCCGTGAGCGGCGAATACTAATAACCATTTTCTCTCCTTTTAGTCATTCTTATATTCTAACGTAGCTTTTTCCTTGAAACTTTCTCACCTTCAACATGCAGGCTCGACATTGGTAAATTTTCTGGTTATCTTCAGCTATCTGGATGTCTAAACGTATAAGCGTATGTAGTGAGGTAATCAGGTTATGCCGATTCGTGTGCCGGACGAGCTACCCGCCGTCAATTTCTTGCGTGAAGAAAACGTTTTTGTGATGACAACTTCTCGCGCGTCTGGTCAGGAAATTCGTCCGCTAAAGGTGCTTATCCTTAACCTGATGCCGAAGAAGATCGAAACTGAAAATCAGTTCTTACGCCTGCTTTCAAACTCACCTTTGCAGGTCGATATTCAGCTGTTGCGCATCGATTCCCGTGAATCGCGCAACACGCCCGCAGAGCATCTAAACAACTTCTATTGCAACTTTGAAGATATTCAGGAACAGAACTTTGACGGTCTGATAGTCACCGGTGCGCCGCTGGGTCTGGTGGAGTTTAATGATGTCGCTTACTGGCCGCAGATCAAACAGGTGCTGGAGTGGGCGAAAGATCACGTCACCTCGACGCTGTTTGTCTGCTGGGCGGTACAGGCCGCGCTCAATATCCTCTACGGCATTCCTAAGCAAACCCGCACCGACAAACTCTCTGGTGTTTACGAGCATCATATTCTCCATCCTCATGCGCTTCTGACGCGTGGTTTTGATGATTCATTTCTGGCGCCACATTCGCGCTATGCCGATTTCCCTGCCGCGTTGATTCGTGATTATACCGATCTGGAAATTCTGGCAGAGACGGAAGAAGGGGATGCATATCTGTTTGCCAGTAAAGATAAGCGCATTGCCTTTGTGACGGGCCATCCCGAATATGATGCGCAAACGCTGGCGCAGGAATATTTCCGCGATGTGGAAGCCGGACTAAACCCGGATGTACCGTATAATTATTTCCCGCACAACGATCCGCAAAACAAACCGCGAGCGAGCTGGCGCAGTCATGGCAATTTGCTGTTTACCAACTGGCTCAACTATTACGTCTACCAGATCACGCCATACGATCTACGCCGTATGAATCCTACACTGGATTAATCTTCTGTGGCGGTCGATCGTTAAGCGATTCAGCACTTTACCTCAGGCACCTTCGGGTGCCTTTTTTATTTCCGAAACACACCTCAGCGGGTGAATAAATTTTATTCATATTGTTATCAATAAGTTATCATATATTTTTATTTAAAATGGAAATTGTTTTTGATTTTGCATTTTAAATGAGTAGTCTTAGTTGTGCTGAACGAAAAGCACACAACGATCCTTCGTTCACAGTGGGGAAGTTTTCGGATCCATGACGAGGAGCTGCACGATGACTGAACAGGCAACAACAACCGATGAACTGGCTTTCACAAGGCCGTATGGCGAGCAGGAGAAGCAAGTTCTCACTGCCGAGGCGGTAGAATTTCTGACTGAGCTGGTGACGCATTTTACGCCACAACGCAATAAACTTCTGGCAGCGCGCATTCAGCAGCAGCGGGATATCGATAACGGAACGTTGCCTGATTTTATTTCGGAAACAGCTTCCATTCGCGATACAGGCTGGAAAATTCGTGGTATTCCTGCGGACTTACAAGATCGTCGAGTCGAGATAACTGGCCCGGTTGAGCGCAAGATGGTGATCAACGCACTCAACGCGAATGTGAAAGTGTTTATGGCCGATTTCGAAGATTCACTGGCACCAGACTGGAACAAAGTGATCGATGGGCAAATTAACCTGCGCGATGCGGTTAACGGCACCATCAGTTACACCAACGAAGCAGGCAAAATCTATCAGCTCAAGCCAAATCCCGCGGTGTTGATTTGCCGGGTACGCGGTCTGCACTTGCCGGAAAAACATGTCACCTGGCGCGGCGAAGCGATTCCTGGCAGCCTGTTTGATTTTGCGCTCTATTTCTTTCACAACTACCAGGCACTGTTGGCAAAAGGCAGCGGCCCCTATTTCTATCTGCCGAAAACCCAGTCCTGGCAGGAAGCGGCCTGGTGGAGCGAAGTCTTCAGCTATGCAGAAGATCGCTTTAATCTGCCGCGCGGCACTATCAAGGCGACGTTGCTGATTGAAACGCTGCCTGCCGTGTTCCAGATGGACGAAATCCTTCACGCGCTGCGTGACCATATTGTTGGTCTGAACTGCGGTCGCTGGGATTACATCTTCAGCTATATCAAAACGTTGAAAAACTATCCCGATCGCGTCCTGCCAGACAGACAGGCAGTCACGATGGATAAACCCTTCCTGAATGCTTACTCACGCCTGTTGATTAAAACCTGCCATAAACGCGGTGCTTTTGCGATGGGCGGCATGGCGGCGTTTATTCCGAGCAAAGATGAAGAGCGCAATAGTCAGGTGCTCAACAAAGTAAAAGCGGATAAATCGCTGGAAGCCAATAACGGTCACGATGGCACGTGGATCGCACATCCTGGCCTTGCTGACACGGCAATGGCGGTATTCAACGACATTCTCGGCTCCCGCAAAAACCAGCTTGACGTAATGCGCGAACAAGACGCGCCGATTACTGCCGATCAGCTGCTGGCACCTTGTGATGGTGAACGCACCGAAGAAGGTATGCGCGCCAACATTCGCGTGGCTGTGCAATACATCGAAGCATGGATCTCCGGCAACGGCTGCGTGCCGATTTATGGCCTGATGGAAGATGCGGCGACGGCTGAAATTTCCCGTACCTCGATCTGGCAGTGGATCCATCATCAAAAAACGTTGAGCAATGGCAAACCGGTGACCAAAGCCTTGTTCCGCCAGATGCTGGGCGAAGAGATGAAAGTCATTGCCAGCGAACTGGGCGAAGAGCGTTTCTCCCAGGGGCGTTTCGACGATGCCGCACGCCTGATGGAACAGATCACCACTTCTGATGAGTTAATTGATTTCCTGACCCTGCCAGGCTACCGCCTGTTAGCGTAAACCACCACATAACTATGGAGCATCTGCACATGAAAACCCGTACACAACAAATTGAAGAATTACAGAAAGAGTGGACTCAACCGCGTTGGGAAGGCATTACTCGCCCATACAGCGCGGAAGATGTGGTGAAATTACGCGGTTCAGTCAATCCTGAATGCACGCTGGCGCAACTGGGCGCGGCGAAAATGTGGCGTCTGCTGCATGGCGAGTCGAAAAAAGGCTACATCAACAGCCTCGGTGCACTGACTGGCGGTCAGGCGCTGCAGCAGGCGAAAGCGGGCATTGAAGCGGTCTACCTGTCTGGCTGGCAGGTAGCGGCGGATGCTAACCTGGCAGCAAGCATGTACCCGGACCAGTCGCTTTATCCGGCGAACTCAGTTCCTGCCGTGGTTGAGCGGATCAACAATACTTTCCGCCGTGCGGATCAGATCCAGTGGTCTGCGGGCATTGAGCCGGGCGATCCGCGCTATGTCGATTACTTCCTGCCGATCGTTGCCGATGCGGAAGCCGGTTTTGGTGGTGTCCTGAATGCCTTTGAACTGATGAAAGCGATGATTGAAGCCGGTGCAGCGGCAGTTCACTTCGAAGATCAGCTGGCATCAGTGAAGAAATGCGGTCACATGGGCGGCAAAGTTTTGGTGCCAACTCAGGAAGCTATTCAGAAACTGGTCGCTGCGCGTCTGGCTGCCGACGTGACGGGCGTTCCAACCCTGCTGGTTGCACGTACCGATGCCGATGCAGCGGATCTGATCACCTCTGATTGCGACCCGTATGATAGCGAATTTATTACCGGCGAGCGCACCAACGAAGGTTTCTTCCGTACTCATGCAGGTATTGAACAAGCGATCAGCCGCGGCCTGGCGTATGCGCCGTATGCTGACCTGGTATGGTGTGAAACCTCCACGCCAGACCTAGAACTGGCGCGCCGCTTTGCGGAAGCCATCCACGCGAAATATCCGGGCAAACTGCTGGCTTATAACTGCTCGCCGTCGTTCAACTGGCAGAAAAACCTCGACGACAAAACTATCGCCAGCTTCCAGCAGCAGCTGTCGGATATGGGTTACAAGTTCCAGTTCATCACCCTGGCAGGCATCCACAGCATGTGGTTCAACATGTTCGACCTGGCAAACGCCTATGCGCAGGGCGAGGGTATGAAGCACTATGTTGAAAAAGTGCAGCAACCGGAATTCGCCGCCGCGAAAGATGGCTACACCTTTGTTTCTCACCAGCAGGAAGTGGGGACAGGTTATTTCGATAAAGTGACGACCATTATTCAGGGCGGCACGTCGTCAGTTACCGCGCTGACCGGCTCCACCGAAGAATCGCAGTTCTAACAACCGATAAACGTTGCTAACTGTAGGCCGGATAAGGCGTTCACGCCGCATCCGGCAATGAGCGCCTGATGCGACGCTTGCGTGTCTTATCATGCCTACAAACGTTGCTGACCGTAGGCCGGATAAGGCGTTCACGCCGCATCCGGCAATCAACGCCTGGTGGACGCTTGCGCGTCTTATCCGGCAATTCTCTGCTCCCGACGAGGGCAACAAATGCCGCGTGGCCTGGAATTATTGATTGCACAAACCATTTTGCAAGGTTTCGACGCTCAGTATGGTCGATTTCTCGAAGTGACCTCCGGGGCGCAGCAGCGTTTCGAACAAGCCGACTGGCACTCTGTCCAGCAGGCGATGAAAAACCGTATCCATCTTTATGATCATCACGTTGGTCTGGTGGTGGAACAGCTGCGCTGTATCACTAACGGCCAAAGCACGGACGCGGAATTTTTACTGCGCGTCAAAGAGCATTACACCCGGCTGTTGCCGGATTATCCGCGCTTCGAGATTGCGGAGAGCTTTTTTAACTCCGTGTACTGTCGGTTATTTGACCACCGCTCGCTGACTCCCGAGCGGCTTTTTATCTTTAGCTCCCAGCCAGAGCGTCGCTTTCGTACCATTCCGCGCCCGCTGGCAAAAGACTTTTATCCCGATCACGGCTGGGAATCGCTACTAATGCGTGTCCTCAGCGACCTGCCGCTGCGTCTGCGCTGGCAGAATAAAAGCCGTGACATTCATTACATCATTCGCCATCTGACGGAAACGCTGGGGACAGACAACCTCGCGGAAAGCCATTTACAGGTGGCGAACGAACTGTTTTACCGCAATAAAGCCGCCTGGCTGGTGGGTAAACTGATCACGCCTTCCGGCACGTTGCCCTTTTTGCTGCCTATCCACCAGGCGGACGACGGCGGGCTGTTTATTGATACCTGCCTGACGACCACCGCCGAAGCGAGCATTGTCTTTGGCTTCGCGCGTTCCTATTTTATGGTTTACGCGTCGCTACCTGCCGCACTGGTCGAGTGGTTACGGGAAATTCTACCGGGCAAAACGACTGCAGAGCTGTACATGGCCATCGGCTGCCAGAAGCACGCCAAAACTGAAAGTTACCGTGAATATCTGATTTATCTGCAAGGCTGTAATGAGCAATTTATTGAAGCGCCGGGCATTCGTGGAATGGTGATGCTGGTGTTCACGCTGCCGGGCTTTGATCGGGTATTCAAAGTGATTAAAGACAAGTTCGCGCCGCAGAAAGAGATGTCTGCGGCTCACGTTCGCGCCTGCTATCAGTTGGTTAAAGAGCACGATCGCGTAGGTCGAATGGCGGATACCCAGGAGTTTGAAAACTTTGTGCTGGAGAAGCGGCAAATCGCACCGGCATTAATGGAATTACTGCTCCAGGAAGCGCCGGAAAAAATCACCGATCTCGGCGAACAGATTGTGATTCGCCATCTCTACATCGAACGGCGGATGGTGCCGCTCAATATCTGGCTGGAACAGGTTGAGGGCCAACAGCTGCGCGACGCTATTGAAGAGTACGGCAACGCTATTCGCCAGCTTGCCGCCGCCAACATCTTCCCCGGCGACATGCTGTTTAAAAACTTTGGTGTCACCCGTCACGGGCGCGTGGTGTTTTATGATTACGATGAAATTTGCTACATGACGGAAGTGAATTTCCGCGACATCCCACCGCCGCGCTACCCGGAAGACGAACTTGCCAGTGAGCCGTGGTACAGCGTTTCGCCGGGCGATGTTTTCCCGGAAGAATTCCGCCACTGGCTATGTGCCGACCCGCGCATTGGGCCACTGTTTGAAGAGATGCACGCCGACCTGTTCCGCGCTGATTACTGGCGAGCGCTACAAAACCGTATCCGTGAAGGGCACGTGGAAGATGTTTATGCGTATCGGCGCAGGCAGCGGTTTAGCGTGCGATTCGTATAAATCAGAGACGAAAAGTCATCGCATTCCGCCATACGCCAGCGTCACTTCCTTCGCCGCTTTAATCACCATCGCGCCAAACTCGGTTACGCGGTCGTCGGTAATACGTGAAATCGGCCCGGAAATCGAAATTGCGGCAAATGGTTCGCGGTGCTCATCGAAAATACACGCCGCGAGGCAACGAAGCCCCAACGCATGTTCTTCATCGTCAAATGAATAGCCACGTTTACGCGTCTGGGCGAGGTCCTCTTTTAGATGCACAGGAGACACCAGCGTCGCGTGGGTATAGGCATGTAATCCTTTGCGATGCAGCAGTTTCGTCACCTGTTCTTCGCTCAGTTGGGCTAAGAAAGCTTTACCGGCACCAGAGGCATGCATCGGTAACTTACCGCCGATAGGGGCTGACATACGCATCAGATGCGTACACTGCACCTGGTCGATAATAATCGCTTCGTGATCGCTTTGATCCAGCACCGCCATATTGACCGTTTCGCCAGACTCTTCCATCAGATTGCGCAGGATAGGGTGAACAATGGCTAACAAATTACGGCTCTGGAGAAAGCTGCTGCCGACCATAAAGGCATGTGCGCCTATCGCCCAGTGTCCAAGTTCGCCAACCTGACGGACGAAACCCTGCTGTTGCATCGTGGTTAGCAGGCGGTGAGTCGTGGAATTGGGTAATCCGGCTTGCTGTGCCAGTTCCGTAAGTGCCACACTGCCATTGGATTCGGCAATCCACTCCAGTAATTTCAGCCCACGCGTTAAAGACTGAACCTGTCCAGTCGCGGGTGCGGTGGCAACGGCGGGTTTTCTGCCGCGTTTTGCGGGAATGGGTGCGACCATGACAGTCTCCTTTTTCTGTATCGTGGAAATCATTTTCATTTTTATTACGGTGTAATGCAATAGTTGCCACACTGATCCGATGAGTTAATGTTGAACAAATCTCATGTTGCGTGGTGGTCGCTTTTACCACTGATGCGTTTATGCCAGTATGGTCTGTTGAATTTTTTTACAGTCTGGGTTGAGCGTGTCGGGAGCGAGTGTGAGCAGCAAAGTTGAACAACTGCGTGCGCAGTTAAATGAACGTATTCTGGTGCTGGACGGCGGTATGGGCACCATGATCCAGAGTTATCGACTGAACGAGGCAGATTTTCGCGGTGAACGTTTTGCCGACTGGCCTTGCGATCTTAAAGGTAACAACGACCTGCTGGTTCTCAGCAAACCGGAAGTGATCTCCGCCATCCACAACGCTTACTTTGAAGCGGGCGCAGATATCATCGAAACCAACACCTTCAACTCCACGACGATTGCGATGGCGGATTACCAGATGGAATCCCTGTCGGCGGAAATCAACTTTGCGGCGGCGAAACTGGCGCGTGCTTGTGCTGACGAGTGGACCGCGCGCACGCCGGAGAAACCGCGCTACGTTGCTGGTGTTCTCGGCCCAACCAACCGCACGGCGTCTATATCGCCGGACGTAAACGATCCGGCATTTCGTAATATCACTTTTGACCAGCTGGTGGCGGCTTATCGCGAATCCACCAAAGCATTAGTCGAAGGTGGTGCGGATCTGATTCTGATTGAAACCGTCTTCGACACCCTCAACGCCAAAGCGGCGATTTTTGCGGTGAAAACGGAGTTCGAAGCGCTGGGCGTTGAACTGCCGATTATGATCTCCGGCACCATCACCGACGCCTCCGGGCGCACACTCTCCGGGCAGACCACCGAAGCATTTTACAACTCATTGCGCCACGCCGAAGCGCTGACCTTTGGCCTGAACTGTGCGCTGGGACCCGATGAACTGCGCCAGTACGTGCAGGAGCTGTCTCGGATTGCAGAATGCTACGTCACCGCCCACCCGAACGCCGGGCTGCCCAACGCTTTTGGTGAATACGATCTCGATGCCGACACGATGGCAAAACAGATACGTGAATGGGCGGAAGCGGGATTCCTCAATATCGTCGGCGGTTGCTGCGGCACCACGCCACGACATATTGCAGCGATGAGTCGCGCAGTAGAAGGATTAGCGCCGCGCAAACTGCCGGAGATTCCCGTAGCCTGCCGTTTGTCCGGTCTGGAGCCGCTGAACATTGGCGATGACAGCCTGTTTGTTAACGTCGGTGAGCGGACTAACGTCACCGGTTCTGCCAAATTCAAACGCCTGATTAAAGAAGATAAATACAGCGAGGCGCTGGATGTGGCGCGCCAGCAGGTGGAAAACGGCGCGCAGATTATCGATATCAACATGGATGAAGGGATGCTCGACGCCGAAGCGGCGATGGTGCGTTTCCTCAGCCTGATTGCCGGTGAACCGGATATCGCCCGCGTGCCGATTATGATCGACTCCTCAAAATGGGAGGTCATCGAAAAGGGGCTGAAGTGTATTCAGGGCAAAGGCATTGTTAACTCTATCTCAATGAAAGAGGGCGTCGACGCCTTTATCCATCATGCGAAACTGTTGCGTCGTTACGGTGCAGCGGTGGTGGTAATGGCCTTTGACGAACAGGGCCAGGCCGATACCCGTGCACGGAAAATCGAAATTTGCCGTCGGGCGTACAAAATACTCACCGAGGAAGTCGGCTTCCCGGCGGAAGACATCATCTTTGATCCGAACATCTTCGCGGTCGCAACTGGCATTGAAGAGCACAACAACTACGCGCAGGACTTTATCGGCGCGTGTGAAGACATCAAACGCGAACTGCCGCACGCGCTGATTTCCGGCGGCGTCTCTAACGTTTCCTTCTCGTTCCGTGGTAACGATCCGGTGCGCGAAGCTATTCACGCGGTGTTCCTCTACTACGCCATTCGTAACGGTATGGATATGGGGATCGTCAACGCCGGGCAACTGGCGATTTACGACGACCTGCCCGCCGAACTGCGCGACGCGGTGGAAGATGTGATCCTTAACCGTCGCGACGATGGCACCGAGCGTTTACTGGAACTTGCCGAGAAATATCGCGGCAGCAAAACCGACGATACCGCTAACGCCCAGCAGGCGGAGTGGCGCTCGTGGGAAGTGAATAAACGTCTGGAATACTCGCTGGTCAAAGGCATTACCGAGTTTATCGAACAGGACACCGAAGAAGCCCGCCAGCAGGCCGAGCGCCCCATTCAGGTGATTGAAGGCCCGCTGATGGACGGCATGAACGTGGTCGGCGACCTGTTTGGCGAAGGGAAAATGTTCCTGCCGCAGGTGGTGAAATCGGCGCGCGTCATGAAACAGGCGGTGGCGTATCTCGAACCGTTTATCGAAGCCAGCAAAGAGCAGGGCAAAACCAACGGCAAGATGGTGATCGCCACCGTGAAGGGCGATGTGCACGATATCGGTAAAAATATCGTTGGCGTGGTGCTGCAATGCAACAACTATGAAATCGTCGATCTCGGCGTGATGGTGCCTGCGGAAAAAATCCTCCGTACCGCCAGAGAAGTGAATGCCGATTTGATTGGTCTTTCGGGATTGATCACGCCATCGCTGGACGAAATGGTCAACGTGGCGAAAGAGATGGAGCGTCAGGGCTTCACCATTCCGCTACTGATTGGCGGTGCGACCACCTCAAAAGCGCACACGGCGGTGAAAATCGAGCAAAACTACAGCGGCCCGACGGTGTATGTGCAGAACGCCTCGCGCACCGTTGGCGTCGTGGCGGCGCTGCTTTCTGACACTCAGCATGACGACTTTGTCGCTCGTACCCGCAAAGAGTACGAAACCGTGCGTATTCAGCACGGACGCAAGAAACCGCGCACCCCGCCAGTTACGCTGGAAGCGGCGCGCGATAACGATTTCGCTTTTGACTGGCAGGCTTACACGCCGCCCGTGGCACACCGTCTCGGCGTGCAGGAAGTCGAAGCCAGCATTGAAACGCTGCGTAATTATATCGACTGGACGCCGTTCTTTATGACCTGGTCGCTGGCCGGGAAGTATCCGCGCATTCTGGAAGATGAAGTGGTGGGCGAAGAGGCGAAGCGGCTGTTTAAAGACGCCAACGACATGTTGGATAAATTAAGCGCCGAGAAAACGCTGAATCCGCGTGGCGTGGTGGGCCTGTTCCCGGCAAACCGTGTGGGCGATGACATTGAAATCTACCGTGACGAAACGCGTACACATGTGATCAACGTCAGCCACCATCTGCGTCAACAGACCGAAAAAACGGGCTTCGCTAACTACTGTCTCGCTGACTTCGTTGCGCCGAAGCTTTCTGGTAAAGCAGATTACATCGGTGCATTTGCCGTGACTGGTGGGTTGGAAGAAGACGCGCTGGCTGATGCGTTCGAAGTGCAGCACGATGATTACAACAAAATCATGGTGAAGGCCCTTGCCGATCGTCTGGCGGAAGCCTTTGCAGAATATCTCCATGAGCGCGTGCGTAAAGTTTACTGGGGCTATGCGCCGAACGAGAACCTCAGCAACGAAGAGCTGATCCGCGAAAACTACCAGGGCATCCGTCCGGCACCGGGCTATCCGGCTTGCCCGGAACACACGGAAAAAGCCACCATCTGGGAGCTGCTGGAAGTGGAAAAACACACTGGCATGAAACTCACGGAATCTTTCGCGATGTGGCCCGGTGCATCGGTTTCGGGTTGGTACTTCAGCCATCCGGACAGCAAGTACTATGCCGTGGCGCAGATTCAACGCGATCAGGTCGAAGACTATGCCCGTCGTAAAGGTATGAGCGTTACCGAAGTTGAGCGCTGGCTGGCGCCGAATCTGGGGTATGACGCGGACTGATTCACAAATATGTCACTTTTCCTTACAACAAACAGGGCACTCAATGGGTGCCCTGTCTCTTTATTAATATGAAACACTTATACTGGAATCAGGCGGGAATAATCTTAGCCGGAAAAACGAATGTCAAAAGGCACAGTAAAGATGCCAGCCAGCGTGTTTCCGGTCCTTTGGTCATTCAATTGCTTCAGGAACATATAACGATAAGGAGAACCTGAACTCGTGTTAACGCTGCTTCACCTGCTTTCTGCCGTCGCCCTGTTGGTCTGGGGGACGCATATTGTTCGAACAGGCGTAATGCGCGTCTTCGGCGCACGCCTGCGTACAGTCCTTAGCCGGAGCGTCGAAAAGAAGCCGCTCGCCTTTTGCGCGGGGATCGGCGTTACCGCACTGGTACAGAGTAGTAATGCCACCACCATGCTGGTGACCTCGTTTGTTGCCCAGGATCTGGTTGCTCTCGCGCCCGCGCTGGTGATTGTGCTGGGGGCTGATGTCGGGACGGCGCTAATGGCGCGGGTCCTCACCTTCGATTTATCCTGGTTGTCACCGCTGCTCATTTTTATCGGCGTTATTTTTTTCCTCGGACGCAAACAGTCACGCGCCGGGCAACTGGGCCGCGTCGGTATTGGTCTTGGGCTGATTTTGCTGGCGCTGGAGTTGATTGTGCAGGCCGTAACGCCGATCACCCAGGCAAACGGCGTTCAGGTGATCTTTGCTTCGTTGACTGGCGATATTCTGCTGGATGCGCTGATTGGCGCGATGTTCGCCGTTATCAGCTACTCCAGCCTTGCTGCTGTATTGCTGACCGCTACTTTGACCGCCGCAGGCATTATCTCCTTCCCGGTGGCGCTCTGTCTGGTAATCGGAGCCAACCTCGGTTCCGGCCTGCTGGCGATGCTCAACAATAGTGCCGCCAATGCCGCCGCTCGACGTGTTGCGATGGGTAGCTTGTTGTTTAAGCTGGTGGGGAGCTTGATTATCCTGCCATTTGTCCATGTTCTGGCTGAATCAATGGATAAACTGCCTTTGCCAAAAGCGGAACTGGTTATCTATTTCCACGTCTTCTACAACCTCGTTCGTTGCCTGGTCATGCTGCCGTTTGTCGATCCAATGGCGCGATTTTGCAAAACGATTATTCGCGATGAACCTGAGTTGGATGCCCATCTGAAACCAAAACATCTGGACGTTAGTGCGCTGGATACTCCGACTCTTGCTCTGGCGAATGCCGCCCGTGAAACACTGCGCATCGGTGACGCGATGGAACAGATGATGGAAGGGCTGAATAAAGTGATGCACGGTGAACCGCGTGAAGAGAAGGAGTTGCGCAAGCTGGCGGATGATATCAACGTCCTCTACACCGCGATTAAACTTTATTTGGCGAGGATGCCAAAAGAAGAGCTGGCGGAAGAAGAGTCGCGCCGCTGGGCAGAGATTATCGAAATGGCTCTCAACCTGGAGCAGGCTTCCGATATCGTCGAGCGCATGGGCAGCGAAATTGCTGACAAATCACTGGCAGCACGGCGGGCATTTTCGCTTGATGGGTTGAAGGAACTGGATGCGCTCTATGAGCAATTGCTCAGTAATTTAAAGCTGGCAATGTCGGTGTTCTTCTCTGGCGATGTCACCAGCGCTCGTCGTTTGCGCCGTAGTAAGCATCGTTTTCGCATTCTTAATCGCCGCTATTCCCACGCTCACGTCGATCGCCTGCATCAGCAAAACGTGCAAAGCATTGAAACCAGTTCGCTGCATTTAGGCTTACTGGGCGATATGCAGCGTCTGAACTCGCTGTTTTGTTCGGTGGCTTACAGTGTGCTGGAACAGCCGGATGAAGATGAGGGACGGGACGAGTATTAATATGCCTGATAAGACGCGTCAAGCGTCGCATCAGGCACTATGTACAAGATGCCGGATCATGCATCCGGCAATTCACTTAAAAACGGTGACCCGCTTCCAGCGGCACCGCTTCCTCACCAGCTTTAAATACATAAGTGGTATTCGGGCCGCCCAGCGTAGCGTGACCTTTACTCACCGTGATCCAGTTACCTTCCGGCAGGCCAATAATGGTCAGTTCTGGCGCGACGACCAGCAGTTCGCGAATACGCTGCTCGCGCGTTTCCCCTTTATGGCCTTCCGGCAACGCGTTGGTGAAGTGCGGGTTGATTTGCAGCGGGAACAGATTCAGCGCATCGAAACCTTGCGGATCGACAATCGGCATATCGTTGGTGGTGCGGATAGTTGGGCAAGCAAGGTTAGCGCCTGCACTCCAGCCGATATACAGCGCGCCACGTTTTACTACGTCGGCAATGGGTGCCAGCAGCCCGCGCTCGCGGCACTGTTTCAGCAACTGGAAAGTGTTGCCGCCGCCGACAATCACGATCTCAGCATTTTCAATCGCGGCAACAGGATCGGCCACGCTATGAATACCGGTGACAGAAACGCCAAGTGGGGCAAGGACCGCAGCCGTTTTGGCCGTATAATCATCCCAGGTTTGCGTTACGCCAGCGAAAGGAATAAACACCGCTGAACGGCGACCTTGCAACTGTTCAGCAATCAACGGCAGTGCATGTTCCAGCCAGGCTTTACCCGGCAGCGTCGAGTTACTCAATAAAAGCAGTTCCATTACTTCTCCGGTTAGTAAGAAAACACGGAAGGAATGCTACCACTGCAAATTTAACCACTTACTGACGTGGCTCACGATGTCACACATTGTACCAGGCGTTCTGAAGACGGTTAGCAAACAAGGCGCTGAGGCTGATGACAAACGTAAGATTGCCTGATGCGCTACGCTTATCAGGCCTACAAGCTAATCGCAATATCTTGAATTTTCGCGATTTTGTAGGCCGAATAAGGTGTTTGCGTCGCATCCGGCATGAACAACGTGCACTTTGCCACCAATCAGAGCGCCCCTTAATGCGCTGATGTTTCTTATCCTTCTCGTGCAAATTGTGCCGCTTCAGTAATCAGCCGCGCATCAGGTCGCACACCGGTATACATCGCGAACTGCTCGACGGCCTGTAAAGCAATCACCTCTGCGCCGCTGATCGTCTGCTTATCAAGCTGCTGCGCCAGACGAATGAGCGGCGTTTCCGGTGGCAATGCCACGACGTCAAAAACGACGCTTGCCGTAGAGATCATTGCCTCGCTGAAGGCCAGCTCATGGCTCTCTTTACCGCCAGCCATGCCAACGGGGGTAACGTTAACCAGAATGTCGCAGTCGATTCCTTCTGGCTGCGGTTGCCACTGGAAGCCATACTGCTTCGCCAGCGCCGGGCCGCTCTCGTGGTTGCGGGCGGCGATGATGACATCGGTAAACCCCGCGTCGCGAAAGGCGGCAATCACCGCTTTGCCCATGCCGCCACTGCCGCGAATCATCACGCGTGCGGCGCTATTGAGCTGGTGGTGAATAATCAGGTTTTTCACCGCAATGTAGTCGGTGTTAAACCCGGTCAGCCTGCCGCCGTCATTCACGATGGTATTCACTGAATCAATGATTTTCGCTGACGGATCGATCGCATCGAGAAAGGGCATACAGCTTTCTTTAAACGGCATCGACACGGCACAGCCGCGGATACCTAATGCGCGAACACCTTTCACCGCCGCCTCAATATCCTGGGTGGCGAACGCTTTGTAGATGAAATTCAGCCCCAGCTTTTCATACAGATAATTGTGAAAACGTGTGCCGAAGTTGCCGGGGCGACCGGCCAGCGACATGCACAGTTGAGTATCGCGATTAATCATGGCTGATTGCCTTTGCATGAGTGAGCAGATATTGCTCCGCCTCACCGGACCATACTCCCTGATGACGCGTCAGAATTGCCGCCAGTGCTTGATCCTGAATCTGCGTGAGTGACGTCAGCGGCAGGTCTTTCCCGGTATACACCAGTTTTTTGCCGCCGCCGACGGCAGGCAATTCAAGCGTGGTTTCGCCCGCAGCATTCAGCCCAAGAATATGTGTTACCACTTTTGCGGCCTGCACTTTTTTCTCTTCGATCAGTTTGACCGCCGCACGCATGTCATCGGTATTGCCGCCCGATGTGCCAACGTAATGAGTAAAGGCATAATGCACATCGTAGAAATTAATTGGCGCGCTGAAGTGCTTATCCTGCGGTCCGGCGAAGAAATTCAGACAACCATCTGTCGCCAGCAAGGAAGAGGCGAGAGTCACCAGTCCTTCATTAGGCACAAAGACGAAAATATCATCGAAGCCGTGACCGCCACTCAGTGCCATTAACGTATCAAATGCTGCATCGGCGGCATTGAGATAATGAATCAGTGTTTGCGGTTCTGATGGATAGTGCTGCCGTGCATAACTCAATTTGTTATTGTCGGTATCGGTAATAACGAGCAGCGACGGGTTAACAGGCCCATGCAGCGCATAATCAATCGCTAACAGTCCCATTGGTCCGGTGCCGCCGAGGATCAGTGTGCGCCCTTGCGGGCGAATCCCCATCGTGTGGTTATAACTACCTTCCTGAAGATGATAGTTGGCGTTGAACGCGCCAATCACGCAGGAAAGCGGTTCAACCAGCGAGCCTTCAAAGTAGGTTTCGCCGTCGTATGCCAGCAGGCAATCCTGTTCCATAACCTCATTTGGGATAACCACATGTGTGGCTTCACCGCCCACCCACGGGAAAGAGTAACCGGGGCAGTCCGGGCTTTCCGGCAGTTGCAGGTTGGCCTGAATCACATAGCGCTGGCCCGGCTGAAATTTGTGCTGCCACTTTTTACCCACGGCCAGAATATCGCCGCAAAATTCATGGCCGATGATGATGGGATTGGTCGCCACATCGTCGGGTACTTTTTTATGGTTTTCACCCAGATTGGCCTCTTTCCAGGAAGAGAGGCACAGGCTGTCGGTAACCACCGTCGCGAGGATTTCATCCTCCTGCATTTCAGGAAGATCAAAGGTTTCCAGGCGTAAATCACGTTTACCATAAAGACGCAGAGCTGTTGTTTTCATAAACCACCTCGTGTTGAACGATGGCCCCGACGGTTGCGCCGGGGCGAAGAATCAGGACAGGAAGTCCAGCGCATTGCCGATAATCCCTAAACCAAACAGGGCGAAAATCAGCCATACCGGGTTAATTTTTTTGTTGAGCAGACGCACCATCAGCAGCGTCAGACCGAGCGCCAGCAAACCAGGGCAAAGTTGGTCGAGAATGTTCTGCACGGTCATGGTGACGGTGGAGCCATCGGCGGCAGGCGTTTGCGAAACTACCAACGGCACGTTGATCGACGTCCATTTGGTGACCAGCACGCCCATCACAAACAGTCCGAGAATCGATGCGCCCTCAGTCAGTTTTTGCAGCAAATTACCGCCCATATCGCTGACGATATTCACGCCTTTACGAAAGCCCAGTTGCAGCCCATACCATTTCATTGCCAGACGTACTGCATTGAAAATAAAGAAGAACAGCAGTGGGCCGAGAATGTTGCCAGAAAGAGCCAGAGATGCGCCGAGCGCGGCGGTAATCGGGCGTAGGGTTCCCCAGACCAGTGGATCGCCAACCCCTGCCAATGGTCCCATCAGGCCAACTTTGATGCCGTTAATGGTGCCGTCATCAATTTCTGCACCGTTGGCCCGCGCTTCTTCCATGGCGGCGGTCACGCCGATGACCGGACCACATACGGCTGGCGTGGTATTGAAGAACACCAGGTGTCGCCTGAGCGCCGCAACCTGATCCTCTTTTAATGGGTAGAGTCGCTTGATGGCGGGGATCATGTCGTAACAAAAGCCCAGCCCATGAATGCGTTCAAAGTTGAAGGACGCCTGTTGCAGGTTGGAGCGCAGAAACATGCTCACCAGATCGCTGCGTGTAATTTTTCTCTGTTCCATGATGGCTCCGTTAATCATCAAGTTGGTCAAGGGCGGTGATAGTGGTGGTCTGGGGATGTGGTTCAGCTTTACGCCACTGTGGATTTAGCTGGATGTAGAGCAGGGCCATGATCACGCCGACGCCACCGAACGCCAGCAGACTGAGATCGAGGTAGCCACCTGCGAGGAAACCGAGGAAAAAGAAAGGCATCAAATATTTCACGCCCATCATGCGAAGCACCATGGCGTAACCGACCACCACGATAAAACCGCCAGCAATCTGCAATCCACGGGTTACAAATTCGGGAATGGCGCTCAGCATATTGCTCACCATATCGGCGCTGACGAACAGCGAGACAATCAGTGCCGGAATCGCAACGCGCAGTGCCTGCACGCCAAGCGCGGAGACATGCAGAATATCGAGAGTGCGAAACCGCGCTTCTTCCGCTGCTTTATCCGCCGCGTGCTGGAACACAACGGTGATGGTGCGGGCAAACACCGTCAGCACCTGGCCTGCCGCAGCCACAGGCAACGCGATGGCGATACCGGTGGCGATGCTTTGCTGACCAACGATAACCAGAATGGCGGAGATTATGCTGGCGAGTGCAGAATCCGGAGATTGCGCCGCGCCGACGTTCATCCAGCCGAGAGCTATCAATTCCAGCGTACCACCGAGCATAATTCCGGTTTTTAAATCACCGAGAATTAAACCAATCACCGTACAGGCAATTAACGGGCGATGAGTCTGAAATTCATCCAGCACGCTGCCCATTCCTGCAATACAGGAAAAAAGAAATATGGCAATGATTTGTAGGGTACTTATTTCCATGATTTGTCACCTTTTAAGTGTCGTCATCCCTGCCTGTTAAAGCATATGTACACAGGCGCTATTATTTAATTTGCGACTAACTGTTCTTTTATTTTGTCGATAATATTGATTGAAGGATCTGACGCTACAACGCGTAAATCCAGCGTGACGCCAAGATTATTTAACTCATGAAATGCGTTAATATCATCGTCATCTAATGAAACTGCTTTGGTTAACTGTTTTTTACCGGGTCGCCAGGCCATGCCGCCAATATTCAGGGTGCCTATTTTTACTCCCTGGCGAACCATCGCTAAGGCATCCTGAGGTCGGGTAAAAAGATAAAATACGGTTTCGTCCTGATATTGTGGGTTGTGATACACCGCGACGGCTTTTTCAATATTGACCACGTTAACTTTCATTCCCGGCGGGGCGGCCTGACGCAATAATGTCCGGCGAACTTCATCGTTATACACCTCGTCATTGCAGATAATAATGCGCTGGGCGTTAGCTACTTTCGACCAGACGGTAGTGACCTGGCCGTGGATTAGGCGGTCATCAATGCGGGCGAGCGTAATGTTCATCAGAAATCCTCCTCTGCCGTTGCCAGTTGTTTCCAGACAACGCAGGTTTGCTTTGCGATTTGCGTCAGGTGTTCACACAGTTCATCAACGTTCATGCTGTCCTGGTTATCGACCAGTTCGAGCGCCAGCGGCAGGGAAAGGCCGCTGATTACCCGCAGGCGCGGATTACGCATCGCAAGCGTTGCCGCCGCGTTCCACGGGCTGCCGCACTGTAAGTCCACGGCGATTAACCACTCGTCATGATTGTGAATACTCACTAACTTTTCCAGCTTTGCCACGATGTCTCCGGCGTTCTCGCCGGGCACAAATTCAACTGCCTCAACATTGGCGTCGCCGTACACCATCTGAACCGATTCCAGCATGGCGCAAGCTAATTTGCCGTGGGCGCAAAAAATGGCATTGACCATAAAGCCTCCTTACCCGCGCGTTTTGCCGCCGGCAATGTTAGTGGTTACTCCGGTGATATAGCTGGCGCGTTCAGACAGCAGATAACAAACAAAATCAGCCACTTCCGCTAATCTTCCGGAACGCCCAATAGGAATGGAATTTTTGGTGTAGCCTTCCCGCAACTGTTCGACGGTGATATTGCGCGTCCACGCCAGCGCTTCTTCATATTCCGGCGTGCGCAGCCCGGTTTTTTCCAGAATTCCCGGCGCGATACCGACCACACGGATACCGTGTTTACCCAGCTCTTTCGACCAGGAGCGCGTGAAACTATTGAGCGCGGCTTTGGTCGCGGCGTAGCAGCTTTGGCCTTCTGAGCCTTCCAGCCCACTTTCCGAGGAGACATTCACAATCACCCCATCATGTTGTTTGACCATCTGTCTCGCCACTGCCTGCGACATCAGAAAAACGCCTTTCTGGTTGATATTGACCATTTTTTCGAATGCGGCTTCGTTGAGTTCATACTGTCCGGCAGGCGCTTTCTCATCGACCAGCAGACGCGGGAAGTTGACCCCGGCGTTATTGACCAGACCGTCGATGCGACCAAAACGCTGAATAATTTCCGCTACCGTATGATTTACCTCTTTGGCGCTGGAAATATCGGTCGGCCAGAACTGATAACCTTTATGACTTTCATATTGACCATCGCCACCGTGAATATCGACCATCTGTACATTCGCGCCTTGTGCTAATAATTCATCCACAATCGCCAGACCAATACCGGATGCGCCACCGGTGACAATAATGATTTTATCCTGCAAATTTAACCACGTTTGCATAACAGACTCCTGATTTTAGGTAATAGAGGCCCGCCGTAATTTTTTATTACGGTAAACATCGGGAAGATTTTTATTTCAGTAATAGTTCCGCTGTGCTGCTATTCGTTACCAGACAATTAATATATTTTCCACGCAGTGCGCCAATAATTCCGCTATATTTCTCTTCACCTATAGCAATACCAATGGAATACCGCGCCTGCTTTAATTTATTCATTTCGATAGAGAGCGTTTTTTCGCTCATATTCGTTTCAACCATTGCGCCGTGAATATCAAAAAAGCGCGAGCAAATATCACCGGCAACCTGACGGGCATTCAGGTCGTCACTCTCTTCGCCGCCATAAAATGCATGCCAGTTGGCGCCATCGCGAATAGCCGGTGAGCCAATCCCCACCAGGGCGACATCCAGATTATCCCAGTAGGCTGAGATGGTTTTAAAGTGCTGAGACTGCATGATCCCATTACGAATTAAGGGGTTATCCAGCAGAGCTGGAAAATCTGCGAGATGCGATTCCCCTTTCAGCTTTGCCGCCGCGCTGTAGGTTAATGTGTTTACGTGATAGCGGCTTTCGAGTTTACCGGACGGGCCGCCAATAATCGGCACGCAAATTAACTGCCGCGATTGCCCCGCCTGCGTCAAGTTTTCAACCAGTGCGCTCACCGCGCGGCCCCAGGAAAAACCAACAATATCACCAGGTTCCAGCAAACGATCTAACAATTGCGCGCCGTGTAACCCCATTACCGCCAACTGAGCGTCTTCCTCTTCATCGCGCCCTGATACCACCACAGCTTCTTTCAGACCAAACTTTTGCTTCAGTTGCTGCTCCAGCCAGAGGTTTTCGTTGTAGTCATAGTTGATGGCGATGGTGACAATTCCCTGTTCGCGGCCCCGTTTAAGTAAGCGGCTGATGGTGGTCCGATAAATACCCAGTTCGCGGGCGATTTGCGCCTGCGTCATGTCCTGTTCGTAATAGAGTTGGGCAATCTTCACAATCAAACGGATATCGTCACTGTTTTCCATCGCCGCCTCCTGATTTTGCACATTTGTGCAAATATGCTTTTTAACCGCTTGATCTGATATAACTCCATCATGGTGACCTTTAAAAGCGATTTTTCACTCTTTGTTTGGGTTGAAATGGCGCTTTATCTTGCACATTTGTTTCTTTGCGTAGCAGTCATCAGCACAGGTGTGCAGAGATTCGTAATAGGTTGATTATCCTGGTTTTCGCCAGGCAAATTTGCATCAGGCTTCTGGTGACACTTTTGTGATAAAAGGCGCGGCAGATCACATTTAATTTCGACGTTGCCGCATAACCCTGTTTTTCCCCGCTAAGAGGTACGGTATATTCCGCGTTTTACAGGAGAATTTATGCTGCCCGACTCATCAGTCCGTTTAAATAAATACATCAGCGAAAGCGGAATTTGCTCACGCCGCGAAGCGGATCGCTACATCGAGCAAGGCAATGTGTTCCTTAATGGCAAGCGTGCCACCATTGGCGATCAGGTGAAACCCGGCGACGTTGTAAAAGTAAACGGTCAGTTGATTGAGCCTCGGGAAGCCGAAGATTTGGTTCTTATCGCCCTGAACAAGCCCGTCGGTATTGTCAGCACCACCGAAGATGGCGAGCGCGATAACATTGTCGATTTCGTTAACCACAGCAAACGCGTGTTCCCGATTGGTCGCCTGGATAAAGATTCCCAGGGGCTGATTTTCCTCACCAACCACGGCGATCTGGTGAATAAGATCCTCCGCGCGGGTAACGATCATGAGAAAGAATATCTGGTGACGGTCGATAAACCGATTACCGAGGAGTTTATTCGCGGCATGAGTGCGGGGGTGCCAATCCTCGGGACAGTGACTAAAAAGTGCAAAGTCAAAAAAGAAGCGCCGTTTGTCTTCCGCATTACCCTGGTGCAGGGGCTGAACCGTCAGATCCGTCGCATGTGCGAGCACTTTGGCTACGAAGTGAAAAAGCTGGAACGTACGCGCATTATGAACGTCAGCTTAAGCGGCATTCCGCTGGGAGAATGGCGCGATTTAACCGACGACGAGCTTATCGATCTCTTTAAGCTCATTGAAAATTCCTCTTCCGAGGCGAAGCCCAAAGCGAAGGCCAAACCGAAAACGGCAGGCATCAAACGCCCGGTGGTGAAGGTAGAAAAAACGGCGGAGAAAGGTGGCCGCCCGGCATCAAACGGCAAGCGTTTCGCCTCGCCGGGGCGGAAGAAAAAAGGTCGTTAATCAGCGTTTGCCGCGCGTCGACGTATTTGCCGACCAACTGAATGACGCTTCAGGATCCGGTTTATAAGCCTGCTTTTTCTTCAACTGGCGGGCTTTTTTCGCTTCAGCCTCACGCTCAACCATTAATTTATCGATGTACTCTTTCTTAATGCTGTTGGTTTCGGCGTTGGTCAGCACGCGACCATGTGCAATACGCGCGCGATCCAGCAGCGTCTTCAGTTCGCGCTGTTCACGCTCAGTCATCTCTTTTTGAGTAATACGGGGGAGTGCCATGATGGTGCCCTCAGTTAATCGGATAGTTCAGTGTACGGGAATTTATTTGCAAGCAGAACTGATAAGATTCATTTGCCTTCTCTTTATTTTTATCTGCTTAGATAATTGGCGATAAATACAGATAAAAATTTAACGAAAATAAATGACCGCTAACTTATAAAATTTAATTAATTCTTTGTTATTCAATACGTTAAAGTTGTAATTTTACTTCTGGCCTGTTTCTCGCAATAACGCTATCTCATTGATAACATCTCTGTTTTCAGTGGTCTTGTTCGGGGTAGTTAATATCAAAGGATGAGTCAAATGCCATTAAATGGAGTCAGTGCTGCGATGCGTGAACGGGTATCGCAGCAGTTAAAGGAAATTGAACGTCGCTATGGCGTGAAAGTGCTGTACGCCTGCGAATCGGGGAGTCGCGGCTGGGGATTTGCTTCGCCCGACAGCGATTACGATGTGCGGTTTTTGTATGTTCATCCGCTGGAATGGTATCTGCGGGTAGAGTCACCACGCGATGTTATCGAACTGCCTATCGACGACGAGTTAGATGTTTCCGGTTGGGAATGGCGCAAAGCGCTGGGATTGCTGAAAGGTGCGAACCCGACGCTAATTGAATGGCTGGATTCACCGGTGGTCTATCAGCAAGATGAAGAGACGATAACGGCGCTTAAGGCAATGGTCCCAACGTGGTTTTCTCCGTTGCGTGCGCGCTGGCATTACTATTCGATGGCGCAGAAAAACTTCCGCGGCTATTTGCAGGGCGATGAAGTTCGGCTGAAAAAATACTTTTATGTGCTGCGTCCGCTGCTGGCCGTGCGCTGGGTCGAAGCGGGAAAAGGCGTACCGCCAATGCGTTTTTCCGAATTGCTGGTGGGAAGTGAGTTGGATGCGGCCTTACGCGCAGAAATAGATGAGTTGCTGGAACGTAAACAGCGTGCGGGTGAAGCGGAATATGGCCCACGCCGTCCATTGCTACATGCGTTTATCCATGCGGAACTGGCGCGTGGGGAAATTCCGCCTGTGTTACCGGATAGTAGGGATGGTGATGCCAGGGAGCTGGATAGGTTGTTGATGGCGACAGTGATGGGAGAATAAATTCGGCCCGGCAAGTATCATCCGGGCCGCACTGTTTTTACTCAAACAAATTACTATGCAGTTTCTGCACCACCTGTTCCGCATCTTCGCCTGGCACCAGGAAGCACAGGTTATGACTGGAAGCGCCGTAGCAAATCATGCGAATGTTGAACGGTTCAAGTACGCCAAACACCTCTTTGCCAACACCACAGGCTTTTGACAGGTCGTTACCAATCAGAGCCACCAGCGCCAGGCCTTCTTCCACTTCTACCCGGCACAGAGCTGAAAGCTCCATCAGCAGCGATTGTGTCAGCAACGTATCGCCAGTTGACGTTGAACCGGTAGTGTCGAGAGTTAATGCCACGCTCACTTCTGACGTAGTAATTAAATCCACCGAAATATTATGCCGTGCGAGAATGCCGAAAACCTCCGCGAGGAAGCCGCGAGAATGCAGCATATTCAGGCTATGCAGGGTTAATAGCGTTTGTTTGCGACGCAGAGCCAGCGCACGAAACAACGGCGGATTTTCGGTTTTATTACACACCAAAGTACCGCCAGCACGCGGATCTTTGCTTGAACCGACAAACACCGGGATATCGCTGCGAACTGCAGGCAGTAAGGTTGCCGGATGAAGTACTTTGGCACCAAAGGTTGCCATTTCAGCTGCTTCTTCAAAGGCGATTTCATCAATTCGTTTGGCATCAGGCACGACGCGTGGGTCGGTAGTATAAATCCCCGGCACATCTGTCCAGATATCGACGCGAGCAGCGTTTAACGCTTCTGCCAATAGTGCCGCCGTGTAGTCACTACCGCCGCGACCAAGCGTTGTGGTGCGCCCTTTACTTTCACTGCCAATAAAGCCCTGGGTGATGACTAAACCTTCGCTGAGACGTGGGGTTAGTTGCAGCGCAGACAGTTCTGCCAGCGCAGCAATATCTGGCTCCGCGCGGCCAAAGCGATCGTTTGTGCGCATCACTTTACGCACATCGAACCACTGGGCCTGAACATTGCGTTCACGCAGAATCTCCACAAACAGCAGGGTAGACATCAGTTCGCCGTGGCTGACCAGTTCATCAGTTAGTGCTGGAGAGGTTGCCAGTGCAGCAGCTTCGGCCAGGACGGTAATGTTCTCCAGCAAACGTTCAATCTCTTCACGGATGACGTTCGGGTAACGCAGGCGCTCCAGAATGGCGAACTGAATATTGCGAATGGCATCGAGTTTTTCGAAACGCTCAACCGGTTCCAGACCTTCAGCCAGTGCAACCAACAGATTGGTAATGCCCGCAGAAGCAGAAAGCACAACTAAACGCACATTCACATCAGAAAGCACAATGTCGGCGCTGCGGTTCATGGCGTCGAAATCAGCCACGCTAGTACCACCAAATTTGGAGACAACAATATCGGGCATAACAACCTCGTGTCAGGGAATGAAAGAAGCGACCTTGGCACAAAGGCAAAACAGAAACCGGTGCAGGCGCAGACCGTATTTATAAATAAAAGGTGTAGGGGAGTGTGTCAACGCTGGGATTATGCGGATTATTCATGCAGCGGGCGTGGTCAGAAATTGTGCTTATAACGTCTACACTTTTTATCCTCTTCAGTGGTTAGCTGAGCTAACGGCACTAAAACCATCACATTTTTCTGTGACTGGCGCTACAATCTTCCACAGTCACAATTCTCAATATCAGAAGAGTATTGCTAATGAAAAACATCAATCCAACGCAGACCGCGGCCTGGCAGGCACTACAGAAACACTTCGATGAAATGAAAGACGTTACGATCGCCGATCTTTTTGCTAAAGACGGCGATCGTTTTTCTAAGTTCTCCGCAACCTTCGACGATCAGATGCTGGTGGATTACTCCAAAAACCGCATCACTGAAGAGACGCTGGCGAAATTACAGGATCTGGCGAAAGAGTGCGATCTGGCGGGCGCGATTAAGTCGATGTTCTCTGGCGAGAAGATCAACCGCACCGAAAACCGTGCCGTACTGCACGTGGCGCTGCGTAACCGTAGCAATACCCCGATTCTGGTTGATGGCAAAGATGTTATGCCGGAAGTCAACGCGGTGCTGGAGAAGATGAAAACCTTCTCAGAAGCGATTATTTCTGGTGAGTGGAAGGGTTATACCGGCAAAGCAATCACTGACGTGGTGAACATTGGGATCGGCGGTTCTGACCTCGGCCCGTACATGGTGACTGAAGCACTGCGCCCTTACAAAAACCACCTGAACATGCACTTTGTTTCTAACGTTGATGGCACTCACATCGCGGAAGTGCTGAAAAAAGTAAACCCAGAAACCACGCTGTTCCTGGTAGCATCTAAAACCTTCACTACTCAGGAAACCATGACCAACGCCCATAGCGCGCGTGACTGGTTCCTGAAAGCGGCAGGTGATGAAAAACACGTTGCGAAACACTTTGCGGCGCTCTCCACCAATGCCAAAGCCGTTGGCGAGTTTGGTATTGATACCGCCAACATGTTCGAGTTCTGGGACTGGGTCGGCGGTCGTTACTCCCTGTGGTCAGCGATTGGTCTGTCGATTGTTCTCTCTATCGGCTTTGATAATTTCGTTGAACTGCTTTCTGGCGCACACGCGATGGACAAGCATTTCTCCACTACGCCTGCCGAGAAAAATCTGCCTGTACTGCTGGCGCTGATTGGCATCTGGTACAACAATTTCTTTGGCGCGGAAACTGAAGCGATTCTGCCGTATGACCAGTATATGCACCGTTTTGCGGCGTACTTCCAGCAGGGCAATATGGAATCCAACGGTAAGTATGTTGACCGTAACGGTAACGTAGTGGATTACCAGACTGGCCCGATTATCTGGGGTGAACCAGGCACTAACGGTCAGCATGCGTTCTACCAGCTGATCCACCAGGGAACCAAAATGGTACCGTGCGATTTCATCGCTCCGGCTATCACCCATAACCCGCTCTCTGATCATCACCAGAAACTGCTGTCTAACTTCTTCGCTCAGACCGAAGCACTGGCGTTTGGTAAATCCCGTGAAGTGGTTGAGCAGGAATATCGCGATCAGGGTAAAGATCCGGCAACGCTTGACTACGTGGTGCCGTTCAAAGTGTTCGAAGGTAACCGCCCGACCAACTCTATCCTGCTGCGCGAAATCACTCCGTTCAGCCTGGGTGCGTTGATTGCGCTGTATGAGCACAAAATCTTTACTCAGGGCGTGATCCTGAACATCTTCACCTTCGACCAGTGGGGCGTTGAACTGGGTAAACAGCTGGCGAACCGTATTCTGCCAGAGCTGAAAGATGATAAAGAAATCAGCAGCCACGATAGCTCGACCAATGGTCTGATTAACCGCTATAAAGCGTGGCGCGGTTAATCATCGTGCATGCATGATGCCGATATGTACATCGTATTCGGCAATTAATACATAGCACGATTGATTAAATAGCCTTAATAACAATGCCGACTATAAGTCGGCATTGTTTTATCAGATAAATCCCCTTGTCGGAGATTTAACGAAAATCATACCGTGAGGTTAATCCTAAAATAGATTTTTAGTCTGTAATGATTTCGGAAAATACGCAGATCAATCACTTTTTGTTTTATTTTAACTTAATGATTTTTAATCTTATTTATATATAAGTTAAAGCTTATATTTGATATTCATTCCAATTATCCTAAAACCCCATCACTAATTCCCCGCGCCGTAATTCGCATGCTTTAGTTGTGTATACTCGATCCCGCCCGAAATGTTTTTGGGTAAATCTCCATTCATTCAATGAAGGGAAATTGTTATGAAAAAAGTTCTGTATGGCATTTTTGCCATATCTGCGCTTGCGGCGACTTCTGCGTGGGCTGCACCTGTACAGGTGGGCGAAGCGGCAGGGTCGGCAGCAACGTCGGTTTCAGCGGGTAGTTCCTCCGCGACCAGCGTCAGCACCGTAAGCTCGGCGGTGGGTGTCGCGCTCGCGGCAACCGGTGGGGGTGATGGTTCTAATACCGGGACCACCACAACCACGACCACCAGTACCCAGTAATAACGTATGTATCCCCAAAATAATTCAGTATGACGGGGATTAACCATAACCACACTCCGGTGTGGTTATTCTGCCCCTCTGGAGAAGAGTCGTGAAGCGACCTGCACTCATTCTTATCTGCCTGTTATTACAGGCCTGTTCAGCCACGACTAAAGAGCTGGGCAATTCATTGTGGGACAGTCTGTTCGGCACGCCAGGCGTACAGCTGACGGACGATGATATTCAAAATATGCCCTACGCCAGCCAGTACATGCAGCTTAATGGCGGGCCGCAGTTATTTGTGGTGCTGGCCTTCGCTGAAGACGGACAAAAAAAATGGGTCACTCAGGATCAGGCCACTCTCGTCACACAACATGGTCGTCTGGTGAAGACTTTGCTTGGCGGCGACAACCTGATTGAAGTGAATAACCTTGTCGCCGACCCGCTGATTAAACCCGCACAAATTGTTGATGGTGCAACATGGACGCGCACGATGGGCTGGACTGAGTACCAGCAGGTACGCTACGCCACCGCACGCTCAGTCTTCAAATGGGATGGCACCGATACCGTTAAAGTCGGCAGCGATGAAACCCCGGTTCGTGTGCTGGACGAAGAAGTCTCCACCGACCAGGCGCGCTGGCATAACCGCTACTGGATCGACAGCGAAGGGCAAATTCGCCAGTCGGAACAGTATATTGGCGCGGATTATTTCCCGGTGAAAACCACTCTCATCAAGGCGGCAAAACAATGATTAAACAAACTATTGTCGCGTTGCTTTTGAGTGCGGGGGCGTCATCAGTCTTCGCGGCGGGAACCGTCAAGGTGTTCAGCAATGGCAGCAGTGAGGCCAAAACGCTGACGGGCGCAGAGCATTTAATCGATCTGGTAGGCCAACCGCGGCTGGCAAACAGCTGGTGGACTGGTGCGGTGATCAGCGAAGAGCTGGCAACGGCGGCAGCATTGCGTCAGCAGCAGGCGTTGCTGACACGGCTGGCAGAACTAACCGCAGACTCCAGCGCTGACGATGCCGCTGCGATTAACGCCTTACGCCAGCAAATTCAGGCGTTGAAAGTGACGGGCAGGCAAAAAATCAATCTTGATCCCGATATCGTGCGCGTTGCCGAACGCGCTAACCCACCGTTGCAGGGCAACTACACGCTGTGGGTCGGACCACCGCCGTCCACGGTCACGTTGTTCGGGCTTGTCAGCCGTCCTGGCAATCAGCCATTCACTCCAGGTCGCGACGTGGCGAGCTATCTCTCTGACCAGAGCCTGCTTAGCGGTGCGGATCGTAGCTACGCGTGGGTGGTTTACCCGGACGGACGCACGCAAAAAGCGCCGGTGGCTTACTGGAACAAGCGTCACGTAGAGCCGATGCCCGGCAGCATTATTTATGTTGGCCTCGCAGACTCCGTCTGGAGTGAGACGCCTGATGCCCTTAACGCCGACATTCTTCAGACTCTGACGCAGCGGATACCTCAATAATGAAAAAAAGACATCTGCTTAGCTTACTGGCGCTGGGCATTAGCACAGCTTGCTACGGCGAAACATATCCTGCGCCCATTGGTCCGTCGCAGTCGGATTTCGGTGGCGTCGGTTTATTACAAACGCCCACGGCTCGCATGGCGCGGGAAGGGGAGTTGAGTCTGAACTATCGCGATAACGATCAGTACCGTTATTACTCAGCTTCAGTGCAACTCTTCCCGTGGCTGGAAACGACGCTGCGTTACACCGACGTGCGCACCCGGCAGTACAGCAGCGTCGAAGCGTTCTCTGGTGATCAAACGTATAAAGATAAAGCCTTCGATCTCAAACTGCGTTTGTGGGAAGAGAGTTACTGGCTGCCGCAAGTGGCGGTTGGTGCGCGGGATATCGGCGGTACGGGGCTGTTTGATGCGGAATATCTTGTTGCCAGCAAAGCCTGGGGACCGTTCGATTTTACGCTCGGCCTGGGCTGGGGATATTTGGGCACCAGCGGTAATGTGAAAAATCCGCTCTGTTCAGCCAGTGATAAATATTGCTATCGCGATAACAGCTACAAACAGGCGGGATCTATCGACGGTAGCCAGATGTTCCACGGTCCTGCCTCACTGTTTGGCGGCGTGGAATACCAGACGCCCTGGCAACCGCTGCGCCTGAAACTGGAGTATGAAGGCAATAATTATCAGCAGGATTTTGCCGGTAAGCTGGAGCAAAAAAGTAAGTTTAACGTCGGGGCGATTTATCGCGTTACCGATTGGGCCGACGTTAACCTTAGCTATGAACGTGGCAACACCTTTATGTTTGGCGTCACGCTGCGCACCAACTTTAACGATCTGCGCCCGTCTTACAACGATAACGCCCGCCCGCAATATCAACCGCAGCCGCAGGATGCCATTTTGCAGCACTCGGTGGTGGCGAATCAGTTAACGTTGCTGAAATACAACGCCGGACTTGCCGATCCGCAGATCCAGGCGAAAGGCGATACGCTGTATGTTACCGGCGAGCAGGTGAAATATCGTGATTCGCGCGAAGGGATCATCCGTGCTAATCGGATCGTGATGAACGATCTGCCGGATGGGATCAAAACGATCCGCATTACGGAGAATCGCCTTAACATGCCACAGGTGACGACGGAAACCGATGTCGCCAGCCTGAAAAATCATCTCGCCGGAGAGCCGTTGGGCCACGAAACGAAGCTGGCGCAAAAACGCGTCGAGCCGGTGGTTCCGAAGTCCACCGAGCAGGGCTGGTATATCGACAAATCGCGCTTTGATTTCCATATCGATCCAGTGCTGAACCAGTCGGTCGGTGGCCCGGAAAACTTTTACATGTATCAGCTGGGCGTGATGGGAACGGCAGATTTGTGGCTGACGGACCATCTGCTGACCACCGGCAGCCTGTTTGCTAACCTGGCTAACAACTACGACAAGTTTAACTACACCAATCCGCCGCAGGACTCGCACTTACCGCGCGTTCGTACCCATGTGCGCGAGTATGTGCAGAACGATGTCTATGTGAATAACCTGCAAGCCAACTACTTCCAGCATCTGGGCAACGGCTTCTACGGTCAGGTCTATGGAGGTTATCTCGAAACCATGTTTGGCGGTGCGGGGGCAGAAGTGTTGTATCGTCCGCTGGACAGCAACTGGGCGTTTGGTCTGGATGCCAACTACGTTAAACAGCGCGACTGGCGTAGTGCAAAAGATATGATGAAATTCACCGACTACAGCGTGAAAACCGGACATCTGACCGCGTACTGGACGCCATCTTTCGCTCAGGATGTGTTAGTGAAAGCGAGCGTCGGGCAGTATCTGGCGGGCGATAAAGGCGGCACGCTGGAGATCGCTAAACGCTTTGACAGCGGCGTGGTGGTTGGCGGCTATGCCACGATCACCAACGTTTCGAAAGAGGAGTACGGCGAAGGGGACTTCACCAAAGGTGTGTATGTCTCTGTACCGCTGGATCTCTTCTCGTCTGGCCCGACACGTAGCCGTGCGGCAATTGGCTGGACGCCGCTGACGCGTGACGGGGGTCAGCAACTTGGGCGTAAGTTCCAGTTGTATGATATGACCAGCGACCGTAGCGTGAATTTCCGCTAAGTCATGGGAAAGGTGCCAGTTTTCGCAATCACTGGCACCCTCATTCTTAATGGCCTGTTGAGCCATCAGGAACGCAGTTCACCCCTGGTTTGCGATCTGGTGTGTAAAGGCGAAAACATTCTGTCTTCCTGTCCGTCGATATGGGTTGCAGGTCTGGTTGCCTGAGCGACTGGGCCATCATTGGGCTGGAGACATTGCTTTGCGGTAGGTCGGCTTTATCAGCAGTACCGAGCGGACCGGCATAAGCAGGAAGAACAGAGACTGATAACATCAAAGCAGCAAAATAAGGCTTCATTTTTACCACCTTTATCAGGTTACGTTTCATTTGTTCCAGAGGAACATTGTCGATTTTTCGCGCATTATTGGTGGCTGAGAATCACCTGAATGGGTGATTTTTTGGACTGTGTGTTTTGCCAGATGCGACGTTGATGGGAGATGCCCACTTAATTGAGCTGAACAAAACATACACAAAAAATATAGATCTCCGTCACATTTTTACGTTATACAGGAAGCTCGCCACTGTGAAGGAGGTACTGCTATGACGTCACTCTCTCGCCCGCGCGTGGAGTTTATCTCCACCATTTTGCAGACCGTACTCAATCTTGGCCTGCTGTGTCTCGGCCTGATTTTGGTTGTCTTCCTTGGCAAAGAAACGGTGCATCTGGCTGATGTGCTGTTCGCGCCAGAACAAACCAGCAAATATGAGCTGGTGGAAGGACTGGTGGTTTACTTTCTCTATTTCGAATTTATCGCGCTGATTGTGAAGTACTTTCAGTCCGGTTTTCACTTCCCGCTACGTTACTTTGTCTATATCGGGATCACCGCCATTGTGCGCTTGATCATCGTCGATCATAAATCGCCGCTGGATGTGTTGATCTACTCGGCTGCGATCCTGTTGCTGGTGATCACCCTGTGGTTATGTAATTCGAAACGGCTGAAGCGGGAGTAAAAAAGAGGCGCTCCGAAGAGCGCCGAATAACAGTCACAAGTTAGGATAACGTAAGTTGAGGGTCTAGCGGCATAACATTGGCAGAACAACATCTTTAACCTTTCACACCACCTGCCGTCAGGCCGTTAACCAGCCAGCGTTGAGCCAGCAAGAAGACGATGGTGATGGGTAATGCAGACATCACGGCAGCGGCAGCAAAGTCGCCCCACAGGTAGTTTTGCGGGTTGAGGTATTGCTGCATACCCACGGCCAGGGTGTAACTGTTCACGTCACGCAGTAACAACGACGCGACCGGAACTTCGGTAATGGCAGCGATAAACGACAGGATGAACACCACCGCCAGAATCGGTACAGATAATGGCAACAGGACGAGGCGGAAGGCCTGCCACGGTGTCGCACCATCCAGCGCTGCTGCTTCTTCCAGCGAGCTATCGATGGTTTCGAAATAGCCTTTAATCGTCCAGACGTGCAGCGCAATCCCCCCCAGGTACGCGAAGATCACGCCGCCGTGAGTATTCAGGCCGATGAACGGAATGTATTCACCCAGACGATCAAACAACGCATACAACGCCACCAGTGAGAGTACTGCCGGGAACATCTGGAAAATCAGCATCCCTTTCAGCAGCGTCGCTTTGCCAGGGAAGCGCATACGGGCGAAGGCATAAGCGCAGGTGGTGGAGAGCGCCACAATACCAATCGCGGAAATACCGGCGACCTTCACCGAGTTCCACAGCCACAGCAGTACCGGGAATGGCGGTGGCGTAATGCGGCCATCAGCCTGTTCAACGCTAAAACCTAACGCCAGTTTCCAGTGATCCCACGAGATTTGCTCCGGGATCAGGCTACCGGTCGCGAAGTTCCCCTGGCGCAGCGAGATGGCGACGACCATCAGCAGCGGGAACATAATTGCCGCGATAAAAAGTAGTAGTAGCAGGTGAGTAATAAACAAACGTGCTTTTTGCGATTTCGGTTGGACCATTGCCATTTTGTTATCTCCCTTAATCAAACTTCATTCGCGTGGCTTTCAGGTTCACAATCGCCAGCGCACCGACCAGCAGGAAGATCAGCGTGGCAATCGCCGCCGCCAGACCGAAGTCCTGACCCCCGCCGCCTTCAAAGGCGATACGGTAGGTGTAGTTAACGAGCAGGTCGGTATAACCGGCTGGCGTGGTCGTGCCAAGACGATCCGGGCCGCCGTTGGTCAACAGTTGAATCAGCACGAAGTTATTAAAGTTAAAGGCGAAGCTGGCGATCATCAGCGGTGTGAGCGGCTTAATCAGCAGCGGTAGCGTAATCTTAAAGAAGTTCTGGAACGGGCCTGCGCCATCCATCGCTGAGGCCTCATACAGATCGTCGGGAATCGCTTTCAGTAAGCCCATGCAGAGGATCATCATATACGGATAACCCAGCCAGGTGTTGACGATAATCAGCATCGTTCTGGCGGTGGTTGGATCGCTGAACCAGGCGGGCTTCACACCAAACAGCGCGCTCAACATCATGTTGATTTCACCAAAGCTCTGGTTGAACAATCCTTTGAAAATCAAAATTGAAATAAACGATGGCACCGCGTAGGGCAGAATCAGCAGGACGCGATAGACAGCTTTGCCGCGTAACGCTTCCCACTGCACCAGACACGCCAGCACCATGCCGACCGCCACCGTTAAAAAGACGGTGATAAGTGAGAACACTACGGTCCAGACGAAAATTGCAAGGAACGGTTTTTGGATCCCTTCGTCGGTGAAGACGCGGGTAAAGTTTTTCCAGCCAGTAGTCACGGTATAACCCGGGCTGAGTTTTTCGTCACCCCAGTTGCCGTCAGCAGTGATGGACTGGTAAAAACCAATCTGGTCGTTTGGACGATATTTTACGCCACTCTGGTTATTGGTCAGCGTACCGTCATCGCCTAATGTGTACAGCGGCTGAGTGCCGGAGAACTGGCGCAGGGAGCTCATCATCACTTTGTTGCCATCCGGCAGAATGGCGGTAATGTTGCTCAGGGCTTGACGATTCTGGGTAATCACGCGCAGATTCGCACGCTCGCCTTCAGGCTGCGTGGCGCTTTCTTTCAGTTGCAGTTTTTGCTCGCCGCCAAATTTAAAGGCGTCGGAGAGATAATTTTTGCCGGTTTCGCCGTCGGTGAGCGCCAGTTGCCACTCATCACCAGCGGGATAAAGACCAAAGTTATAGGTTTTCCCTGCCTGCCAGGCGCGGTCCAACAGAACTTCCTGAGCGCGTTCAAAGGTAAGCTGGTTGGTGCTGCTGTAGTTGGTGAAGGCGATGGCGATGGTGCAGACCAGAGGGAAGAGGACGAATAGCCCCATCCCGGCCATTCCCGGGTAGACATAGCGCCAGGCGTAGGCTTTACGATTGGCGAAAATATAGAGCCCCGCTGAGCTCAAAATTAGCGTGGTAATGGCGAACAGGTATTCCCCTTGTGCGTACATTAAAACAACAAGGTAACCCACCAGCAGGCCGAGCAGACCTAACACTGACCATTTCAGCGCGTCGCTTTGCCACCAATGTTTCTTTTTAATGACATCCATGGGGTTCTTCCTCATTCCAGGACAGATAAGGCGTTTACGCCGCATCCGGCAACAACTGCCTGATGCGACGCTGGTGCGTCTTATCAGGCCTACATACGTTTCGGCTTCGTAGGCCGGATAAGGCGTTTACGCCGCATCCGGCAACAACTGCCTGATGCGACGCTGGTGCGTCTTATCAGGCCTA
>NZ_VATN01000016.1:0-66512 GCF_005781105.1 Escherichia sp. E2586 | reverse complement strand
GTCAACCTCGACAATTTTTATCCCTTCCAGAGTATCCGCGCCCAGACCGCCCGCATTGTTGACCATGACGCGGGTACTACCGGAAGTATCCCCTTTTACGATGAGCTTATCAGTCGCGGAATTATCATCGCCGAGTTCGGTACGCATAACTAACAAACCATTATTAGCAGTGTAATTACCATTAATGGTGAGTGTGGCAGGCGTGAATTTGTCGCCATTTTTTGTGGAAGACAGTGTTGCTGTACCCGCCAAATCCAGTGTATTTAAGGTTTGTGAAAAACCGTCTAAATCGATATTCCCTTCACTGTCGACAACATAATCGGAGTTTGGGCTGAAGGTATCGTTGATACCGGCGCGCAAGGTGCCTTTATTAATATTTGTTTGGCCAGAGTAGGTATTTGCGCCAGTCAACGTCGTGACGCCGGAACCTTCCTGGTTAACTTCGCCTTTGCCAACTATATCTGCAGCCAGGATAAAATCTTCGCTGGAGTGGTTAAAATTAATTTGGGCAGTACTATTCCCGACATTGCTTCCCATATGGATAATCGGCGTCTTGATGATCCCCGCTTTCTGTTCTGCTTCTCCCTGCGCTCCACCAATGTTTAGAATACCGGTGCTGGTTTCGTCCATTCCAAGCCAGATAAATTGATTCGCGCTGACCGTGGCATTATTACTAACGGTAAGAGTACCCTTTGCATCGTTCTGCAATGAGCCCAATCCACCAAGGGAGATAAACTCATTCACGGCTAATGAAGAATTGTCACCATCAACTAGGGTTTCGCCGTATCCCGTTCCCTGAAAATTCTCCATATTTCCATTAAAGCCAATGATCATATCTTTTGATGCTGTAAGATGACCGCCATGAGTGATTTCGAGTTTACCCGTCCCCTGATCGCCTACCATCACATACCGTGCGGCAACGGATGAACCCTCACCGTCAATAACAACTTGACCCTGTGCCTGGTAATTAAATTCACCGATTCTGAATTCATTTAAATCGGTGATAGTACTGCCGCTAAGCACCATTAAGGTTCCTGAACCACCATTCTTACCTAAATAAACATCGCGTTCATTAGGCGATGCATGACTAAGCGTTAGATGAGTATTATTTTCTAATTTCATTACCCCGGAGGTAGCATTGCCGATTACGATTTTAGCCGTAGACAGATCCCGCCCATCTATATTCAATGTTCCTTCACTTTTTGAACCAACATTAAGATAATGAAATTGATCCCAGGCTGATGAATTATTTTCGGATGAGGATAGCGTTACAACATCATTATTGTCGATGGTAACATCACTGTTGATGGTCGTGGGTGGTGTCCATGCCAGTGAAACGGGTATTGATAACACGGTTGAAATAGCTATTGCCAGCGTTGACAAGGGATGCTTTTTGATGTTCATAAAGTTCCTTCTCATCCTTATGATTTATTTTTAGATAAATAATGAGCTCACAGTAACTACGTAAGAAAATTAGGTTTTAACGTCTTTGGAACAGGTTGCTGTTTTATCAAATGAAGAGTAGTGCGTGAAACCAATGTTTATAAATCAGTTTAATTTATGGTTAATTTAATATTAATTTGTTTTGATGATTTAGGAGTTGAACTAAAAAATAAGCTGCATAGTTTTCTGTAGCAAAAATCTTTAAATATCTTAAATGGTAAAAAATGATAAAAAGAAAAGCGAGGAAAATCATTAAGATGTGTGATGTCGATGTTTTTTTTAATTTAATATAAATGACGAATTAATTGCATGTTTATTGTTTGCACATCTTCTTAGAAGAGGGTAAATACCAGGATTTTTATCAAAAAAATAATATAAATGTGATTTCTGTGTATCGATGAAATGAATAAAAATATGAGATAAAACACACGATTCTTAAGAAGAATATAAATACATTGTCTATTTTTCTGATTGCAGAACTGTTTATTAAGCATCCCTGAATAATGGCATCATTTGGCGTTGATAAATAACCATTTCTAAAATGAGCATATAAAAAAGGGAGCCGCAGCTCCCTTGAAAAACCTTAGTGCGCGCCGCCTCCGCCGCCACCTGCGCCAAATGGCGGTTTAGCAAACCACACCAGCCCCAGCAAGACGAGGAATATCCCGGCTGACATCCAGAAGATCTCATTGGCGGAAATAATCAGCCCCTGATTGGTGATCTGCTGAGCAATCCAGCCCGATGCCTGCTGTTGCGTCATCCCCAGCCCTTCCAGTTGACTGTACATCGCCTGGGCGTTCGGGTTATACGGGTTCACTGATTCGGTCAACTGAGCATGGTGCATCGACTCGCGGTTAGTCCACATCGTCGTCGTTATGGACGTACCGATAGACCCCGCCAGCGTTCGCGTAAAGTTGGAGAGGCTCGACGCCGCCGCCAGTCGTTCCGGTGGCAGACCAGACAGCGTAATGGTGGTCAGTGGCATAAAGAAGCAGGCCACTGCGAAGCCCTGGATAAACTGCGGCCAGGCCGACGCGCCAAAATCCATACCCGGTTCAAAGGTATAGGCACGCCAGTAGAAGCAGACGGCATACATAATAAAGCTGAACGTCACCAGCCGCCGCATATCCAGTTTATGCGCAAATCGACCGATAATCGGCGACAGGATCACCGGAATAATCCCTACCGGCGCAGAGGCCAGCCCTGCCCATGTTGCCGTGTAGCCGTAGACTTCCTGCAACAGCTGCGGCAGCAGAACAATAGCGCCGAAGTAGAGCATATACGCGAGGCTGATACATAAGCAGCCGATGGTGAAGTTGCGCGACTTAAACAACGACAGATCGACTATCGGGTTATCATCCGTTAGCTCCCAGACAATCAGGAAGCAGATAGCCACCACCGCTACCACGGTGAGGATGATAATTTCCTGTGATGAGAACCAGTCCAGCTCTTTACCCCGGTCGAGCATAATCTGCAGGCTGCCGATACCAATCACCAGCAGCGCCAGCCCCACGGCATCAATCCGCCGCCGTTCGGTGCGGGTTTCGCGTCCGCGCAGGGTTTGTAGTGTCATCAACACCACCGCCACGCCAATCGGCACGTTGATGAAGAATATCCAGCCCCAGTGGTAATTATCACTGATATAACCGCCGAGGATCGGGCCGCAAATTGGCGCGACAATCACCGTCATCGACCACAACGCCAGCGCGATAGAACGTTTGGCCGGTGGGTAGTTATTCAGTAACAGACTTTGCGAAAGCGGGATCAATGGCCCGGCGACAATCCCCTGAATCACGCGGAAGAAGATCAGCATATTCAGACTGCTGGAGACACCACATGCCCACGAAGCAATGGCGAAGGCGATGGTCGACCAGAGGAACAGTTTCACTTCCCCGAAGCGCTTTGCCAGCCAGCCGGTAAGAGGGATCGAGATGGCATTCGCCACCCCGAAGGAGGTGATTACCCACGTTCCCTGACTGAGTGATGAACCCAGGTTCCCGGCGATAGTGGGGATCGCCACGTTAGCAATGGTGGAGTCCAGCACCTGCATGAATGTCGCCAGCGACAGCGCAATCGTCATAATGACCAGTTGCGCGCCTTCCAGCGGTTTTTGCTGTTGCATCACACGCACCTCTGGATTAGCCAGCGTTAGCTTTTACGATGTCGTCGATCAGTTTATTGACAGGTGCCAGGCTGATTTCACGCGCGGTGCTTACCGCGACCGGTGTGGAGCGTACTTTGTTTGCCAGTACCTGGCCGTCACGGTTAGTGGTATTGACGCTCACCAGCGTGGATAAACCGATACGCAGCGGGTATTGTTCCAACTGTTTCTGGTCCAGTTCGATACGAACAGGCAGACGCTGAACGACTTTGATCCAGTTACCGGTGGCGTTTTGCGCCGGAAGCAGCGAGAACGCGCTACCCGTACCCATATCCAGACCAACCACTTTACCGGTGTATTTCACATCATCGCCGTAAATATCGGTGGTGATGGTAACCGGCTGACCGATGCGCATATTGGCAATCTGCGTCTCTTTAAAGTTAGCATCCACCCACATATTCGTGGCTGGAACGACCGCCATCAGCGGCGTGGTTGGGCTAATTTGTGCACCAGGCTGTACTGCGCGACGGGAGACATAACCAGTCATCGGGCTGACAATACGGGTACGCTCCAGCGCCAGCCAGGCATTACGCACTTCAGTGGCAGCCTGTTGCACGGCAGGCTGATCTTCAAGTTTAGTCCCCAGAATCATCGCCTGATTGGCATTGTATTGTTGAATGGCGACATCCAGCTGCGCCTGGGCGCTGGTGACGGCGTCGCGGGCGTGTTGCAGCTCTTCGCGGCCAATCAGGTTGGCATTGCCCAGCGGCACGCGGCGGTTGTAGTCACTCTGAGCTTTGGCGAGGGCGATTTTCTGCACCTCAATATTTGCCTGCAACTGTTTGCTGTTAATCATCAGTTGGTGGGTTTGACGTACGCTGGAAGCCAGCGCAGTTTTGGCTTTTTCAAACGCCTGGCGAGCATCCGTCGGGTCGAGAGTGACCAGCACATCGCCTTCTTTTACAAAATCGGTGTTATCGGCCCAGACTTTCGTCACACTGCCTGACACCTGAGACATAATTTGAATCTGATTTCCTGCCACGTATGCGTCATCCGTTTCTTCGAAATGACGCAGTACCAAAAACCAATAAATCCCTATCGCTACGGCAATAATAATAAAGAGCAAGGTGAGAAGGAGGAGCAGACGCTTACGTTTGCCGCTCTTCTTTACCGGTTGCTGCGGGGTTTGTGTCTCCGCATTTGCGCTCATAGTATTCTCCACGATCTTCTTAACTCATCGGCTGAGCCGACCTGCTTGCCAAAAAGGCCAGCACGTTGCGATGCTGGCCGGTCAGTTTTTCTTTTATAAGTCTGGATTTTTGAGCGAGATGACGCGTTAGCTCATCGCTTCGAGAACAGCACCGTCTTGTTCCATCTGATCGAGACGGGAGAGCAATTTGCGGGTGATTTGCTCGAGCTGATCTTTTTCTGTTGTGCTGAGCGCGGACCAGAGTTGATGCAGGCAGTTATGCTGCGGCGGTAAAACCTCGCGCAAAAACTCGTGACCTTTTTCCGTTAATTGCAGATGCAGGCAGCGGCGATCGTTATCGCTTTCACGACGTTCGATCCAGCCACGTTTTTCCAGCTCATCGGCAATACGCGTCGCATTGGTACGGGATGATCCAAGAGCACAGCTCAATTCAGAAGGCTGAATACTGTGGTTTTCCTGAGACTCCAGCGTAATCAACGCCATAAACAACGTCTCGTTAATCCCCTGAGCCTTCAGCATTTTATTGCGGTTCTCCAGCAGCTTGCTTTGCATATGCATACAAAGACGGGTCAGAAGGATCTCCTGATAAGGAAAATCTTCGTGGCGGCTGGCGCGAAATTTTAGCATTTGTTCAATGGGCGTAAACGAACTATCCATTTGGGTATGACCTCATTAATTTCAGCCGATATAGTAACGACAGTGACAAATAAAGTAAATGTATTGTTTTAGAAAAATGATTCTTGTGGTCTATAGAAACGTCATCACTTTCCACGTCAGCCCGTAGGCCAGCGCACTCAATAAAGTGGGAATAATGATGCTGCGTGTTTTATAGAAACTGGCTCCCAGTACCGCAAAACCGACCAGCGTGGGTACGAAACGGCGTGAATCGTGTATCACTTCTGGTGCGGTAGAGACAACCAGCAGAGCGCAAATCGAGGCGATGCCAATGGTGTCGAGCAAAATACCCACTGCGCCACGCTTGGTTGGGCGGGCATTGCCCACTCGCAGGCGTAGGGGTAAATAGCGGAAGCAGTAATTCGCCGCGCCAACCAGTAATCCAAGCAGCAGAACCTCATAGCTCATCAGGTGCTCCTTGCCAGAATGACTGGATTAACGCAGTGAGGCAGCCAAAGACAATGCCTGCCAGAATGGCGACGGGAATAGAAAATAGCGTTACGCCAGCAAGGGCACCAACTAACGCTGCGGTAACGCAAAGGGATTGTTTGCGCTGGAAAGAGGCGAGCAGAAAACTCATAAAGAGTGCCGGCAGCATAAAGCCTAATGCTGCTTCGACGGCTGGATAACCTTGCAGCAAACCGCTGCCCGAAAATGCCCCTATTACCGTACCAAATACCCACGATGACCATGAACTGAAGGCAATGCCGATCATCCAGTTTTCGCTCCAGCGGCGATTATTACGTACCAGTTTTGCCGTTGCTGCGGCAAAAACTTCGTCCGTCAGGCCAAACGCCCACAGTGCGGTTTTCGATTTTTGCAGGCGTTGAACAATGCGGCTACGCAACGATGGACCATACAGTACATGGCGAACATCCATTGCCATAACGGTCAATGCGGCTACCCACAAGCTACTACCAGCTGCCAGCATTGCGGTGATGACAAACTGGCTCGCTCCTGCATAAATAATGCAGGAGAAAAAAACGCTTTCCAGGGGAGAGAATCCCAGACGGGTCGCATTCAGACCAAATGCAAAGGCCACCGGAATATAACTAATAACAATCGGTAAACTGTCTTTGCAGCCTTCCATGAAGGTCGCCGAACCAGAAGCAGGCAGTGGAGTAGGGCTTACCATAGAGTGTACGCTTAACGATTGTTAATATTATTAATAGTCTGGATGAATATCCTAACCTTATCAGACTGATGGGATTCTTAACACCCTTATAAGTGTAAAGCCACGAAAACGGTTGCTGATTGCTTAATTTGCGACTTCCTGACGATGAAAACCTCGCCACCAGACCAGTGCGTTAACCAGGGCAATCGTCGCGCCAGCCAGACAAACGCCAGCCCAACCGCCATGTTGCCAGGCGGATGCCGAGATCAGCGAACCAGCAGCACCGCCAATAAAGTAGCTGGTCATGTAACCTGCGGTCAGGCGATTACGCGCATCAGGATGAATACGATAAATCACAGTTTGATTGGTGATATGCACGCCCTGCACGGTGAGATCCAGTATCAGAATGCCGATAATTAGCGCCAGTACGGAAGCGTGGCCAAACCAGATCGCCAACCATGAAAGTAACAACAGCAGCAGACCAAACGTTGTTGTGAGATGCGATTTGCCCTTATCGGCAAAACCGCCCGCCGGGCGAGCGCCCAACGCCCCGGCAGCTCCTGCAAGGCCAAACAGACCAATTACGCCATCGCTGTAATTAAAAGGCGGCGCGGCGAGCAAAAAAGCCATTGATGTCCAGAGAATGCTGAAGTTAGCAAAGGTCAGGCAGCCCAGCAACGCGCGGGTGCGCAGGATCTTATCGCTGATAAACATGCTGAAAACGGAACCAAGCAACTGTGGGTAGTTGAGGTGGGTTTCAGATTTCATTTGTGGCAGGCCGCGCCATAACGCCAGTGCCATCAGAGCCATTAACACCGATGCGACCCAAAAGACGGTGCGCCAGCCGCCGAGATTCGCCAGCAGCCCGGCAACGGTCCGTGCGAGTAAAATCCCCAGTAGCAGGCCACTCATAATGGTGCCAACCACCTTGCCGCGTTTGTCCGGTGAAGCCAGCGTCGCCGCCAGTGGAACCAGAATTTGTGCCACGACCGAGAATAAACCGGTTAATGCCGTACCGAGGATCATCATCGCCAGCGACTGACTGCTGGCAGTGATTAACATGCCACCAGCTGCCAGTAAGGTCATGGTGACAATCAGGCGGCGGCGTTCAAACATATCACCCAATGGAACAAGAAACAGCAGACCTGCGGCATAGCCCAACTGCGCGGCTGTAACAATAAAGCCTGCCGAACTGGCGGAAAGGGAAAAGTTACGCGCGATGGTGTCGAGCAATGGCTGTGCGTAATAATTGCTGGCGACCGCCAGACCGGTGGCGATCGACATTAGCACGATCAGCGCCGGGCTAAGCTCATGATTGGGTTTAGTCATTATTTTTGTTCATCAGGTGATGATTAAGCTGGAAATCAATAATAGCGGATGTTGATGAATATGGGGTGAAAGATAGATTGCTGAAATGTGCGGGTAATGGGGAGAGGGTATTTGAAGGTGAAATATGTCACTAAGGCAAATGTTACGTTCACTTCCAGACTATAGCTACTTTGTCACTATTTTGCTGGTGAACGTGCCAGGGTGGCTCAGTCGCCACCACCCTGGCGACCCAGGCTTTTGGCACAAAATCGCCGCTACGCGGTACATTCGACTTATTTCTTACGGCTATCGGGTACGGGCGCGAGGTAACATCCCTGTAAGACGCGCCCTCGCCGCGCATCCCTGCGCGTCGCCCCGGCCTTCAGAAAACGTCTCATCGATTTTCAGCCGGATTAAAACCATCGCTGCAATTGTTTTACTCACATGAGCATTATCTGCGCGGTTATCAATATTTACTTCTGCGCTGCCAGCGCCTCCTTCACCCAGCCATCGAACTGCTGCTGGTGGGCTTTGATCCAGCCATCAACGTGCCCCTGAATATCGCCTTCTGAGGCTTTTCCGTCATGCATAATGGCGTTCTGGGCGTTAATATCTGCCACTGGCAACTGCATAATGGCAAACAGTTTGGCTGCCGCCGGATTTTTCTCGGCCCAGGCTTTGTTGGCAACGATATGCATGGTGCTGACCGGGAAGCCGTAATTCGCGCCATTCGGCAGCTTGGTGTCGGCATTTTTATCGCCCGGCAGTGCGGAGAACGGTACCTGCAACCAGACCACATCTTTCCCCGGCTTCAGTTCGTTACTCACCCAGTACGGCGTCCAGGTGTAGTAAAACACCGGCTTACCCTCTTTGTAACGACTGATGGTGTCGGCCATCATCGCCGCATAGTTCCCCTGATTATGCGTCACGGTGTTGGTCAGTTCATACGCAGCAAGCTGGTGGTTGATGGCTCCTTCGCAGCCCCAGCCAGGATTACAGCCGGTTAAATCCGCTTTGCCATCGCCGTTGGTATCGAACAGTTTAGCGATCTTCGGATCTTTCAGTTGCGCGATGTTGGTGATTTTGTACTGGTCGGCAGTTTTCTTATCGATCAGGTAACCCTGCGCCGCGCCGTTAACAAATACCCCTTCGCGATAAAATTTCTTATCGCCACCGGCAGCTTCGTACATGTTGTCATGCAGCGGCGTCCAGTTCACGGCGGTAAAGGTCGCATCGCCAGATGCAAGCGAGGTATAGCCAACGTTGTAATCCACTTCGCTGGGTTTATTGACGGTATAACCTAATTTCTCCAGCGCACGGCTGACCAGCAGCGTCTGGAAGGTTTCTTCAGTGATGGTGCTCTGAACTGGATTAACAGTAATGCCTTTGCCAGGCAGATCGGCAGCAAAAGTTTGTGTAGAGATAAGCGTGGCAAACGCTGTCGCAAAAAGTACGCTATGTCGCATTGTTATTCCTTTTTTTGGCAGGGTGATATGCCCGGCGTCACCGGGCAAGTGCAGAGTTACTTAATGAATGGACGGGTCAGCAGACCGACAGGGCCAGTGGTGTACCAGCGACGGTTGCCGCGACTGCGTGAGTCACGCCCAACGGCCTGCGTCAGGCGATCGAGGATAATGGCGAGGATCACAATCCCGACGCCGCCTACGGTGGCAAGCCCCATATCCAGACGACCGATACCGCGAAGTACCATCTGACCCAGCCCGCCGACGGCAATCATCGAGGCAATGACCACCATAGAAAGGGCCAGCATCAGCGTCTGGTTAACGCCCGCCATAATGGTCGGCATCGCCAGCGGTAACTGAACTTTGAACAGCATCTGGCGCGGGCTGGCACCGAATGAGCGCGAGGCTTCAATCAGATCCGCCGGAACCTGGTTAATCCCCAGAATAGTCAGACGGATAATCGGCGGCAGAGCAAAGATGATCGTCACCACCACGCCCGGCACGTTACCGATACCAAATAGCATGACGATTGGCACCAGATAAACAAACGCTGGCGTGGTCTGCATGGCATCAAGCAGTGGACGAATAATTTTCGCCGCTCGCGGACTTCTCGCCAGCCAGATCCCCAACGGCAAACCGATGACGATACAGAACAGCAGGGCGGTTAACACCAGCGCCAGGGTAACCATGGCCTGCGACCAGGCACCGATTGCGCCGATGGCAATCAGCGAAACCAGCGTCGCGACGCCCATTCCGACACCGGAAATTTGCCAGGCGATGAGAGCGAATACGATAATCGCCACCGGCGCGGGCATCCCCAGCAGCAATTGCTGGAAACCGTTGAGGATGTAATCGACCGGAACGCGCACGCCCTGGAAGACGGGACGGAAATGGGTAACGACCCAGTCGATCCCTTCAGTGACCCAACTGTCGAGCGGGATCAGCGTCTTATGGAACGGATCGAGAATATTAAAATGCTCGGCGTTTGGCGCAGGCGTGCTGGTCAGCCAGTCGGCGCCACCACCGTCAGTCGGTGTAGCAGCCGGTGTACCCCAGGCATCTGCGGATTGTGCGGCACTGTCCGCCGCTGGTGTGGTATCCCACGGATTATTTTGATCAGCCATTATTTACCCCCTCACGATCTAAAGCGCGCAGCAGCATTCCTTTCGAAATGATGCCGACATACTGTTGGTCCTCGTCGACCACGGGCACCGCACAGGGCGCCTGTCCGACATGAGAGAGCAACTCGCTAAGAGGCGTTTGCGCATCGACCGCTAACGGCGCATCAATCAGTGCTGCATCAAGACCTTGCTGCTGCGTTAATGCGGCCTTAAGCGAATCGATAGACACTGCGCCGACAAACTTATTACCGCGTTCGATAACGTAGCCATATTCGCGATCTTCATCCTGCAATAATTTCAGTGCCGAACGCGGGCCGAAGCCAGGGGTTTTACGAATTAAGCCATTAGGGCTGCGGCGGGCAATATCTTTCGCACTGAATACTTGACTAATATCGACGCCACGGAAGAAGGTGCGGACATAATCATTCGCTGGATTATTGAGAATTTCATCCGGTGTGCCGACCTGTACCACTTCACCATTTTGCATAATGGCAATTCGGTCGCCAATACGCATGGCTTCATCGAGATCGTGGGAAATAAAGACAATGGTACGCTGATGTTTCGCCTGTAATTTTACCAGCTCATCCTGCATCTCGGTGCGAATTAATGGATCGAGCGCCGAGAAGGCTTCGTCCATTAATAATATATCCGGATTAATCGCTAACGCGCGGGCTAATCCCACACGTTGACGCATCCCGCCAGAGAGTTCGTCCGGGTAGCTGTGGGCATAATTTTCCAGCCCGACCTGACGCAGTGCATCAATGGCTTTTTCCCGGCGTTCTTCGGCATTAATTCCGGCCAATTCCATACCGAACGCAGTATTGTCCAGCACGGTCATATGCGGCATTAAGGCAAAGGACTGGAAGACCATCGCAATCTTTTTTCTGCGCACCTCACGGAGTTCGGTGTCGGATATTTTGGCAATATCCACACCATCAATCAGCACTTGCCCGCGGGTGGGTTCAATCAGGCGATTGAGAAGGCGTACCATTGTGGATTTACCCGAGCCGGATAATCCCATGATGACAAATATCTCGCCTTCTTCAATGGCCAGACTGGCGTCTTTTACGCCAAGCGATAGCCCAGTTTTTTCCAGAATTTGTTCTTTTGAAAGTCCTTGTTCGATATATTTGAAAGCTCGCTGTGGATGCTCGCCAAATATTTTATAAAGATTTTTAATTTCTAATTTAATTGCCATGCAATAGAAAGATTCCTGTTATTTGTTTATGTCGATATATTACCCAATGGAAATAGTCACTTTTTTCTACCCTAACATACTGAGAATCTGAGGCAACCCCTGATGACAAATGTGGCATGAATATTGATACGAGCAAATTGCCGGAATTTCCCGTGATATAAGGGCTGAGAGCAAATCGAGAAAAGTTGATATTTTTTGTTATAGATAGTGAAAAAACGCCTGAATATTGTAGTTTCAGGCGAATAATGCAACAGAGAGTCAGTGTAGATCACCACAAATTATTTGCGTGATATAAAGCTATACTCTAAATAATTCGAGTTGCAGGAAGGCGACAAGCGAGTGAATCCCCATGAGCTTACATAATTAAGTGACTGGGGTGAACGAACGCAGACGCAGCACATGCAACTTGAAGTATGACGAGTATATTTGGCGGGAATTATTTCCCTGCTGCGGGTAGTGATATTTTTGAAAAATAACCCTGTCAGAAATTCCAGTCTTCATCTTCTGTTTCAACCGCTTTCCCCATCACATAAGAGGAGCCTGAACCGGAAAAGAAATCGTGATTTTCATCGGCATTCGGCGAAAGCGCGGCGAGGATTGCCGGATTCACTTCTGCCATTTCTGCGGGAAATAACGGTTCGTAGCCCAGATTCATCAACGCCTTATTGGCGTTGTAACAGAGAAACGCTTTCACATCGTCAGCCCACGGGGTTTCGGCGTACAGCTCATCGGTGTATTGCAACTCGTTGTCATAAAGTTCCAGCAACAAATCGAAGGCGAAACTCTTTAACTCTTCACGTTGTGCCTGGGAAATCTTTTCCATTTTTTTCTGATATTTATAGCCGATGTAGTAACCGTGGACTGCTTCATCGCGGATAATCAGACGGATCAGGTCTGCGGTATTGGTCAGCTTTCCGCGACTGGAAAAATACATCGGCAGCCAGAAGCCAGAATAGAACAAAAATGATTCAAGAAAGACACTGGCGATTTTCTTTTTCAGCGGATTATCGCCGCGATAATGTTGCTGAATAATCTGCGCTTTTCGCTGCAACGGCGCGTTTTCTTCACTCCAGGCGTAGGCGGCATCGACATCTTTGGTCTGGCACAACGTCGAGAAAATCGAACTGTAAGAGCGGGCATGAACCGCTTCCATAAAGCTGATATTCGATAATATCGCCTCTTCATGAGGCGTGAGCGCATCGGGCATCAGCGAAGGCGCGCCGATAACATTTTGCAGCGTGTCGAGCAGCGTCAGGCCAGTAAAAACGCGCATCGTCAGTTGTTGTTCTACGGCACTTAATGTCTGCCACGCAGGAATATCGTTCGATAGTGGCACCTTTTCTGGTAGCCAGAAATTGCTGGTCAGGCGATTCCACACCTCCAGATCTTTATCGTCTGCTATCTTGTTCCAGTTGATGGCGCTGATACGTGAGAGTTTCATAGATATTCCTTAAAGCCGGACTCATCAGGTTCCGATTTTTGGCAATGTGCGCTTTGTTCCTGCCGGATGCGGCGTGAACGCCTTATCCGACCTACAAAATCATGCAAATTCAATATATTGCAATTATTTTTCAGTCTCTTAGAGCGAGCAGGAGACGCAGCCTTCAATTTCAGTGCCTTCCAGCGCCATCTGACGCAGGCGAATGTAATAGAGCGTTTTGATGCCTTTGCGCCAGGCGTAAATCTGCGCTTTGTTGATATCGCGAGTGGTAGCGGTATCGGGGAAAAACAGCGTCAGCGACAGCCCCTGATCGACATGGCGGGTCGCTTCGGCGTAGGTGTCGATGATCTTTTCTGCGCCAATTTCGTAAGCATCCTGATACAGCGCCAGATTTTCGTTAGTCATAAACGGGGCAGGGTAGTAAACGCGTCCTGTTTTGCCCTCTTTGCGTATCTCTACTTTCGCCACAATCGGATGAATACTCGACGTGGCATGGTTGATGTAAGAGATGGAACCGGTTGGCGGCACCGCCTGGAGATTCTGGTTGTATATGCCATAGCGCATCACGTCGTCGCGCAGCTGCGCCCACATCTCACGGGTAGGTAACGTAATACCGCTACGGGCAAACAGTTCGCCAACTTTCGCCGTTTTCGGCTGCCAGTTACCTTGCAGATATTGGCTAAAATATTCACCACTGGCATAGCGTGACTGTTTGAACCCGGCGAAGGTTTCACCGCGTTCGCGCGCCAGCAACATCGAGGTACGCAGTGCGTGCCAGGTGATGGTGTAGAAATAGAGATTGGTGAAATCCAGTGCTTCCGGTGAACCATAAGCGATGCCTTCGCGCGCCAGATAACCGTGTAAATTCATCTGCCCCAGTCCGATGGCGTGTGAGGCGGCATTTCCGGCTTCGATGGACGGCACGCTGCGGATATGACTCATATCTGACACCGCTGTTAAACCGCGTACGGCAGTCTCTACCGTGCGGGCAAAGTCGGGGGAATCCATGGTGTGGGCAATATTCAACGAACCTAAATTGCAGGAAATATCATGGCCTGTGCGGGCATAGTCGAGATTCTCGTCATACTCTGAGGCGCTGTTAACCTGCAAAATCTCTGAGCAGAGATTACTCATATTTATGCGCCCGGCGATAGGGTTAGCACGGTTAACCGTGTCTTCATACATGATGTAGGGATAGCCGGACTCAAACTGGATCTCTGCCAGTCGCTGGAAGAAATCACGGGCGTTGATGTATTTTTTGCGGATGCGTTCATCGGCAACCAGTTCGTCATAGTGTTCGCTGATGGCGATATCGGCAAACGGCTTGCCATAAACTCGCTCAACGTCATAAGGCGAAAACAGTGCCATCTGCGCATTCTCTTTTGCCAGATGGAAAGTGATATCCGGGATCACCACGCCCAGGGACAGCGTTTTAATGCGGATTTTTTCGTCGGCATTTTCCCGTTTTGTATCGAGAAAACGCAGAATATCGGGATGATGAGCATGTAAATAGACTGCCCCAGCCCCCTGACGCGCGCCGAGCTGGTTGGCATAGGAAAATGCGTCTTCCAGCATTTTCATCACCGGAATTACGCCAGAAGATTGATTTTCAATACGTTTAATTGGCGCGCCCGCTTCCCGCAGATTCGACAGCAAAAATGCCACGCCGCCGCCGCGTTTCGACAGTTGCAGTGCGGAATTTACCGCCCGGCCAATCGACTCCATATTGTCTTCAATACGCAGCAGAAAACAGGAAACCAGCTCGCCGCGCTGCTGTTTACCGCAGTTGAGGAATGTTGGCGTGGCAGGCTGAAAGCGTCCTGACAGCATCTCATCAGTCAGTTGCGTCGCCAGTGTTTCATCGCCTTGTGCCAGCGTCAGCGCCACCATCGTGACTCGATCGGCAAAATCTTCCAGATAACGCTTACCGTCGAATGTCTTCAACGTATAGCTGGTGTAAAACTTCCATGCTCCGAGGAATGTCTGAAAACGAAAACCGCTGGCGTGCGCGTGGGCAAACAGTGTAATGACAAAATCGCGAGAGTAGCGATTAAGAACGCTTTCATCATAGTAACCTTCGTTGACCAGCCAGTTCAGGCGCTGCTGCTGGCTACTGAAGGTCACACTGTTCGGGCGCACATGCGTCGCCATAAAGGCGTCAACGGCCTGGCGATCTTTATCGAACTGAATGCGACCTGCGCTATCGTAAAGGTTAAGCATCGCATTCAGCGCGTGGTAATCCATCGTTTCCTGCGTCAGGCGTTCTGCGGTTGTCGTTGCCAAAATTCGGTTACTCCTTTACGAACGTTTTCGATATCGCTTTGCGTACCCATGAGTTCAAAGCGGTATAGCCACGGCACGCCGCATTTTTGAGCAATCACATCTCCGGCGCGGCCATACGCCTCACCAAAGTTGCGATTACCCGAAGCAATCACGCCGCGAAGCAACGCCCGGTTGTGCTCGTCGTTTAAAAAGCGAATTACCTGTCGTGGTACCGCGCCAGCCGTACCGCCGCCGCCGTAAGAGGGCACGATCAGGATATAAGGCTCGTCTACCTGAATCCGTTCCCGCTCATTGAGCGGGATGCGCACCGCGGGCAGCCCTAAACGTTCGATAAAACGCTGCGTATTTTCGGAGCTGCTGGAAAAGTAGACGAGCTGGCTCATGCACTGGCCGCGTGTGGCGCAGGATGCAGACGGTTGATCATGTCCGGGCGGAAGCCAGACCAGCTAAGATCGCCAGCAATTACCACCGGTAACTGGCGAAAGCCCTGAGCACGCAACGTTTCTGCTGCTTCAGGGACGTGATCGACATTAATCATTTCAAAGTCAAAGCCCCGGTTTTCCATCGCCCGTTTGGTGGCGTGGCACTGAACGCAATCGTTACGAGTGTAAATAGTAATGCGCATGATTCGTATTTCCGTTTAAAATGAAGATACGGCGCGATGATACGCGTCGGGTTGTCTCTCTGTTGATACAGAGATACTAGATGTAGTTGAAAAAAGATTCAACCATACAAGATATGGGAATTTTAGATTGATTACGCCACCGCTGAATGGCTCAACGGGGTAGGGGATTTTGTGTTTTTTGGCCGGGCGAATACCCGGCATCAAGAAGTTACATGCGCATGGAAACGGCCAGACGGTTAAAACAATTCATTAGCCCGATGGCAAACGTTAAGTCGCTGATCTCTGCTGCACTGAAATATTCAAGCAAAGGCTGATAAACCTCGTCTTCCGCATGGGTTCTGGCAATATCGGTCACCGATTCCGCCCATGCCAGCGCCGCCCGCTCGCGATCGTCAAAATGATGGCTTACGCGCCAGCCTGCCAGGGCGTCCAGTTTGTGCTGCGGCACACCGGATTTGCGTAATGCTTTGCTGTGCATCTCCAGACAAAATGCGCAGCCATTGATTTGCGAGACGCGCAAATAAATTAACTCCATCAGCGTGGTATCCAGCGCGCTATTTTCCAGTGCCGTTTTGGCCTGCACCAGTGCGTTATACACTGCCGGGCTAAGTTCGTAGTAAGGCTGACGTAATGTAGTCATACAGTTTCTCCTCTTATTAACGCCCGCAATGTAGCACTATAATGGACTGCTAAAGAGAGCCATAAATTACGTAAAAAAGCAGACCATATGCCACGTTATCAGGATATCGCCCGTCAGTTAAAAACGGCTATTGAGCAAGGGGAACTGAAACCTGGTGCAAGGCTACCTTCGAGTCGTACCTGGTCGCAGGAACTGGGTGTGTCTCGATCCACTGTCGAAAATGCGTATGCTGAGTTGGTGGCGCAAGGATGGCTGGTCAGGCGGGGACAGGCTGGTACATTTGTCAGTGAGCAGATACATCCGCAACAATCTGCTGTGGATGTCGTGGCTTTTGCTGGTGAAAGTCAGCAGCCACTGCCATTTCAATTGGGATTACCCGCACTCGATCTCTTTCCGCGAGAGCAGTGGGCGCGGGTGATGGGGCGTCGCCTTCGTACCCAGACGCGTTTTGATTTGGCATTAGGCGATGTCTGCGGTGAGGCGGCGTTGCGCGAGGCAATAGTTGATTACTTACGCGTTTCACGCGGGATTGATTGTCAGCCAGAGCAGGTCTTTATCACTCATGGTTATGCGGCCTCAATGGCTTTAATTCTGCACGCGCTGGCGAAACCGGGAAACGGGATGTGGATGGAAGATCCCGGCTTTCCACTGATTCGCCCGATTGTCACTCGCCACGGTGTGGAAATTTTACCGGTGCCGGTTGATGACAACGGACTGGATGTCACAAGCGGAATACAAAATTATCCTGATGCGCGTTTTGCTCTGATTACTCCGGCACACCAGAGCCCGCTGGGCGTGGCGCTCTCTTTAGCGCGCAGGCACCAGATGCTGGAATGGGCAGAACGTAGTCAGGCATGGATTATTGAAGATGATTACGACAGTGAGTTTCGCTATCACGGTAAGCCGTTACCGGCACTAAAAAGTCTCGACGCACCGCAGCGGGTGATTTATGCCGGAACATTCAGCAAAGCGCTATTTCCTGCATTGCGCTGTGCGTGGCTGGTGGTGCCGGTGGAGCAGATTACGCAATTCCGGCAACAGGCGTCACTGGAGCCATGTGCGGTACCCGTACTGTGGCAGAACACACTGGCAGATTTCATTCGTGAGGGGCATTTCTGGCGGCATCTGAAGAAAATGCGTCAGCACTATGCTCAACGTCGGCAGTGGATTGAGCAGGCGTTGACGCAGCAGGGATTTCAGGCTGTGCTGCAAAAAGGTGGTATCCAGATGGTTATCAGCATGGTGGGCGACGATATTGTCCATGCTCGTAAAGCCAATGCTGCTGGCCTTGCGGTGCAGGCACTTAGCGACTGGCGTATCCGCTCAAATGGGGAAGGAGGATTGCTGCTCTCGTTTACCAATATCGTTAGCGAAAGTATGGCGCAGCAGGTGGCACAACAATTACGCAGTGCCTTAAGTTAAAAACCCCGAAGTCAGGCTTCGGGGCCAGGGACGTGTATTTATTATCATTGTTTCACTACGATTTACGCATGCTTAACAACGCGCCGATAAAAATACCTACCGCAGCAGCTGTTCCCACACTACACCAGGGTCTTTCACGAACAAAAGAGTCTGCGCAGCCAACAGCATCGCGCGCGGCTTGCTGGACGCGAGTTCGACCATGCATCCGCGCCCTGGTTTCTTTCAGTAAAGCCTGAGCTTTACTGCGTGCGGCTTCGGCTTCCCCTTTGGCGTCGCTGCCCCAGGACTTCAATACAGATTCCAGGCTGTCAGCTAATTGATTGACATCATTCTGAATATCCTGCACGCCATCATCGACGTCGTTACGGTTCGGTCTGTTAAACATATGATCTCCCATCAGGATTCAATGTAATTTTCAGTGTAGACCATAATTTTCTTAACAGAGATTCATCGTGGCTTTATGGACTTTTCTGAAAGCGTTGTGAATGCTCAATCAGGTAAGGTAGGGCCGCGGTAGATAATAACGAGGATAGAATATGTATTTACGACCAGACGAGGTGGCGCGCGTACTTGAGAAAGTCGGTTTTATCGTCGATGTGGTAACCCAGAAAGCTTATGGTTATCGCCGCGGGGAAAATTATGTCTATGTTAATCGCGAAGCGCGAATGGGACGTACCGCACTGGTAATTCATCCCACGTTAAAAGAACGTAGTTCGACACTGGCAGAACCGGCTTCCGATATTAAAACTTGCGATCATTACCAGCGGTTCCCGCTCTATTTAGCGGGTGAGCGTCACGAGCATTACGGCATTCCACACGGTTTCAGCTCGCGTGTTGCGCTTGAACGTTATTTACATGGATTGTTTGGCGAAGCCAATTAAAGACGCGACTGGCATTGCCAGTCGCGACAAAGAAGGATCAGGCTTTTACCTGCTGGTAATTGCTGACTTTGAACAGGCGGCGGCAGTAATCAAGGAAGTAGCCATAGACCGCACCCATCAACATCGAAACGACGATGTTTGAACTGACCGCTGCCATAATCTGGTGCCAACCCGCGCCCACGACGAGTAAGATTGCCATATATACCGGTGACTGGAACGTCACATAAGCCAGAATATCCGCAAGATTTTTTACCCAGCCCGACGAGCCAACTTTGCGTGCCATTCGCATAAATAGATCGCGGTACATACCGTATGGCCATGCAATTAAGATGTTCACCGGAATCGCTACCAGTCTGGAATAAAGGGACTGTTCGAAGCTCATTCCGGAGAGAAATACTTCGATAAACATGTTCACGACAGAACAGTAAACAACCATCGCGAACGTATCTGCTACTGCATGACGCAAGCGTGACTGCGGTGAGAACATGCCCATGCTCCTTAATAAACGCGAAATCGGATGAATGTGAATGCAGTGGTTTAAATTACCGTTTGCACTTTCGCATAGCGTATATCGCTGGCTATGACTTATCAATTAGTGAAAAATTTTTATTTCCTTGGTTTTTGTAGATAAAATATTCCGTAGTGGCGCATTTTTTGTACATCCTGGGTTTTTTTATGTCTTAAAATATAATGTTATTTTAAATCATTATGTTATGACGTAGTTCAGATGTTTTTTTGCAGAGTGATCAAGGTGTGTTTACGCAGCAAAGCGTAGAGAATTCGGCTTAGGAGCGCGCCTGGCCTCATTCAGCATCTTTTATGTTGTAAAGCCTGTAATGGCAGCACAAAGTTTCAGGTTTGAATAACTAATATGTATTCTTTTTATATGCATATTTATGCTGGTTGCGTGTTCCATTATCGGCCGGGAGGTTGTATCGTACGCCGGAACACTCGCCAGTCGCTGTAATAAGTAAGTTAAATGGCTGCTATATAATTTGCATATAAGCATTAATGTGTCAGCAAATAACGCACGAAATAATATCCCTTCGCGATTGTAAATATATTAAATTTTGTGGAAATATAATAAGTGATCGCTTACACTACGCGGCGAAATACTTTTTGTTTTGGCGTTAAAAGGTTTTCTTTATTATGTCTGTAATGTTACAAAGCTTAAATAACATCCGCACCCTTCGTGCAATGGCTCGCGAATTCTCCATTGACGTTCTTGAAGAAATGCTCGAAAAATTCAGGGTTGTCACTAAAGAAAGACGTGAAGAAGAAGAACAGCAGCAGCGTGAACTGGCAGAACGCCAGGAAAAAATTAGCACCTGGCTGGAGCTGATGAAAGCTGACGGTATTAACCCGGAAGAGTTATTAGCTAACGGCACAGCTGCACCGCGTGCAGGTAAAAAGCGTGAACCGCGTCCAGCAAAATATAAATTCACCGACTTCAATGGTGAAACCAAAACCTGGACCGGTCAGGGCCGTACGCCGAAGCCAATTGCTCAGGCGCTGGCAGAAGGTAAATCTCTCGACGATTTCCTGATCTAATCCCTGGCGCCGGATGCCGCCTCTATGGCGCATCCGGCGTTGCTTCTCAAGTTCGCTGATTCCACGGCATCTTATCTAATAGCCTTGCCATCCCGCAAAAACCACTGATTCCTGCAAACATTAATCCTGCGCCGACAAATCCACTTAATAAGAAGAAGCTGCTATTAATGGCATAACCCAGTACGACGCCGATTAATATTAAGCCGCCAGCGGCGATCTGTACCTGACGCATTAATGGCAACGGTTGAGATTTATTTTCTGCTACCGGCAATCCCGCTTTTTTCCAGCCATCGATCCCATCTTCCAGTAAAAAGACCTCTGCGGGGGCGGCAATCGCTGCTAATTTATCGGCGTTATTGCTGGTGCGTTTACCTGCCTGGCAGTGGAATATAATTTGTTCGCTACGCAATTTATCCGGAAGACCAGACTGTTCTATCACGGATAATGGTGCCAGACAGGCTGCTGGAATATGTTCACGAAGATATTCGTCGGCATCACGAATATCGATTAACTTTGCACCACGTGCGATTAATTCTTGCGCGTCATGCGGTGAAATTGTTATCAAAGCCATCGTCACTCCTTACGGACAATAGATATTTTTCAGGGTGGCGATAATGGCATTTACCGCCTCATTTTTAATGGAATAAAGAATGCGTTGGGCGTCCCGCTGGCTGTCAATAAGTCCCTCGTCACGCATGCGAGCCAGATGCTGTGACGTGGCGGAGGCGCTAAGTCCGGTAATGCGAGCCAGTTCTCCGGCGCTGGTCCCTGGTGACCCGCAAAGCATACACAGAATCAACAACCGTTTGGGGTGACTCATTGCTTTCAGTAAGGCCGCAGCCTGTTCGGCGCTGGCCTGTAGTTGGGCGAGTTCAGTCATAGTTATTTAAGTATTTTCTAAATTAAGTGAATTCTAAACTAAAAATGCAACGTATACCAGCGTCAGCAGCGTAAATGAGGGTAAACGCGTAGGCTGAAACTGGCTGGTTCCGCTAAAATTATTACGCTTAAGAGATAAAATCTCTTTTTAAACAATGGTTAATTTTCTTATAGGGAGTAAATATGGGTTTCTGGAGAATTGTCATCACCATCATTTTGCCGCCGCTCGGCGTGCTGCTTGGCAAAGGATTTGGCTGGGCGTTCATCATTAATATCTTGTTGACGCTGCTTGGGTATATCCCTGGTTTAATTCACGCTTTCTGGGTGCAAACCCGCGATTAACTCTGTGCTTACTCCGCGGCGTTAGTGCGCCGCGTTCCTCTGCTACACTTTCTGAGTGTTTCCGTTAACGAACGAGGTAACTATGGGTCTGTTCAATTTTGTGAAAGATGCCGGAGAAAAGCTCTGGGATACAGTTACTGGTCAGCATGATAAAGACGATCAGGCGAAGAAGGTGCAGGAGCATCTGAACAAAACCGGCATTCCAGATGCCGATAAAGTAAATATCCAAATTACCGATGGCAAAGCGACGGTGACTGGTGATGGTTTGAGCCAGGAAGCGAAGGAAAAAATCCTTGTTGCGGTGGGGAATATTTCTGGTATCGCCAGCGTCGACGATCAGGTAAAAACTGCGACACCAGCCACTGCCAGCCAGTTTTATACCGTCAAGTCTGGCGACACTCTTAGCGCCATTTCCAAACAGGTCTACGGCAACGCCAATCTGTACAATAAAATCTTCGAAGCGAATAAACCGATGCTGAAAAGCCCGGATAAAATTTATCCGGGACAAGTGTTGCGTATTCCAGAGTAATGGCGGTTAGTCCGCCATCGCCTGCTGGATAATGGGAATCGGCGTCAGCAAATGCTGGCGCATTAACTCACTGGCGCGCGCGGTATCTCGCGCCAGGACGGCTTCGGTTAAAATTTGATGTTGGTTGTGTTTATCTTCCAGCATTTCCACGGAAAGTACCGTTCGCCGCAGCCAGATGAAGCGATAGCGCGCCGCCAGATCAAACAACCGTTCACGCATTTGCAGCAAATAGTGAGAACCACAGCCTGTCACAATTGCAGTATGAAACGCCTGATGACGCAAATCCCACTCATCAAGCATTTTCTCACTGGCGTCACAGGCCTCCAGCTTACTGAGCAGATGCGCTTTTGCGAGAACGTCTGCCTCCCACTCATCGCCACCGCGGGCAATCGCCAGACTCACTAGCATTGCTTCCATGTTGGCGCGGGCATCGAAAATATCGAGCAACTCCTGCTCTGACATCGAGGCTACCCGATACCCTTTTTGATTCACCACCGTGACCAGTCGTTCTGCCACCAGTTGCGAAAGCGCTTCCCGCAACGGCCCGACGCCAAGTGCATAACGCGATGTCAGCAAACTCATCCGTAATTTTTCATCCGGCTGAAAATTGCCGCGAATAATATCGTTCTTCAGCCAGCGATAGCCATCCAGAGACGTAATGGTCATGGTGTGACTCCTGATCATTATCAGCGCGTATTATGAATGGGTGTTTTTTGCCACATTATCAGCTTTTTCCAGCGAGCCATAATTGGCACGGTACAGATAATCCCTATCGCTAATAAGCCGGTGGAGATCACTTCTAACTGTTGCGCTGGACGGAATAGCATTACCACCAACACAAAAGTAATAAAGCCAATCACCAGCCAGGTGAGCCACGGATAAAGCCACATTCGCAGGCGAATTTCACCGCCTTCTGCCAGCAGGATTTTACGCATTCGTAATTGCGAAACGGCGATGACTAAATAAACCAGCAGGGCGATAGCGCCGGAGCTGTCGATCAGGAATTTAAACACTTTAGCAGGTGCGTAATAGTTCACTACCACCGTTAAAAATGCCGCACCGGTCGAGAGTAATACTGCCACGTACGGGGTTTTACTGCGGTTAATTTTACCCATTACCGCGGGCGCATCACCGCGACGGCTTAAGGAGTAGAGCATTCTTGACGCGGTATACAGCGCCGAGTTCAGGCAACTGGTTACCGACAGCAAAATAACGCAATCCATAATGAATTTGGCGTGCGGAATATTCAGCAGTTCCAGCACGGAACGGTAGGAGCCCACGGTTTTCAGTCCGGGCATATTCCACGGAATTAAGGCCACGACGACAAAAATAGAACACAAATAGAAAATAGAGATACGCCAGATAACCGAGTTGGTGGCGCGAACAATATGTTTATCCGGCGTGTCGGATTCTGCGGCGGCGATGGTGACAATTTCCGCGCCCATAAACGAGAACATGGTGATCAGCATCGCGCTTAATACCGCCCCGAAGCCGTTGGGCATAAAGCCGCCACTATCCCATAATCTTGAAATACCGCTCACTTCTGCATATGGGTAAAAACCGCTAATCGCCACTGCGCCGAGGAAAATAAATGCCAGGATGGCAATCACTTTGCATATCGCCAACCAGAACTCAAATTCTCCGTAGTTTTTAACGCTTAATAAATTACTGCCGGTTAAGGCGAGGGTGATAACGAGGGAAAATAACCAGATGGGAATACCGGGAACCCACGAGTGCAGGATCATGGCGGCGATGTTGGCTTCCAGAGGTATAACCAGTACCCAAAACCACCAGTACAGCCAGCCGATGGTATAGCCCGCCCAGCGGCCAATAGCTTTATCGGCATAGGTGGAAAAGGAGCCGGTGTCGGGCGTGGCTACTGACATTTCCGCCAGCATCCGCATAATCATAACCACCAGTAGCCCGGCGAACAGATAGGCCAGCAATACCGCCGGGCCCGCTTCGGCGATGGCGACGCTGGAACCGACAAACAGACTTGCGCCGATAACACCGGCAATAGACAACATGGTGACGTGGCGTGATTTCAGCCCGCCGCCTAACTCATGTGATTGCGATGATTGCCCCATCCTGAATCCTCTCGAAAGTGTGTCACTTGGGAGAGCGCCCCGACATTTCCCGCGTCGGGTCACGCGTATAATTGTTATTGATTCTTTTTGCCGGAGAGCGGCTCCGCCTTATCCGGCCGACATAGATTTATTCCTGTTCACGTACAGATTGTCGGATGCGGCGTAAACGCCTTATCCGACCTGGATTCCCGTAGGCCGGACAAGACGCAAAGCGTCGCTTCCGGCATGGGTACGGACTTACTGTTTCGCCTCAGCAAAACACTGGCTGATGATATCCAGACCCTGCCGGATCTGAGCGTCTTCAATGGTGAGCGGTACCAGGATGCGCAGCACGTTGTAATACGGGCCGCAGGAGAGAAGAATCAGGCCTTTATCGCGGGCGCGCGCCACGATCTCGGCGGTGAGTTTGGCGTCCGGTTTGCTGTGATCGCCATCTTCAAACAGCTCGATGGCGATCATCGCCCCCAGCCCACGTACGTCGCCGATCTCCGGGTGTTTTTCGGCGATCGCCAATAACCCTTCTTTCAGCTTTTGCCCCAGATCGTTGGCTTTTTGCAGCAGATTTTCCTGCTCGAACACCTTCAACACTTCCAGCGCCGCCACGCAGGCAATCGGGTTACCCGCATAGGTGCCGCCAAGGCCGCCCGGTGCGACAGCGTCCATCACTTCGGCACGCCCGGTGACGCCCGCCAGCGGGAAGCCGCCTGCGATCGATTTCGCGAAGGTGGTGAGATCCGGCGCCACTCCCATTTGCTCCATCGCAAACAGCGTGCCGGTACGCCCCGCGCCGCTCTGCACTTCATCGGCAATCAGCATGATCCCGTGTTCGTCACACAGCGCGCGTAAACGTTGCATAAAGGCTGGCGTCGCGGCGTAGAAACCGCCTTCGCCCTGAACCGGCTCAATCACGATGGCGGCGATATCTTCCGGCGCCGCGTCATTTTTGAAGATCCGGTGGATACTGGCGATAGCGTCATCTTCACTGATGCCATGCAGCGGGCAAGGATAAAGCGCGCGATAAACATGCCCCGGCATCAGGCCCATCCCCGCAGAGTAAGGATTCACCTTGCCGGTCAGCGCCAGCGTGTAGTGCGTGCGCCCGTGATACGCGCCGCTAAAGGCAATGGTGCCGCTACGTTTGGTGGCGGCGCGGGCGATTTTCACCGCGTTCTCGACCGCTTCCGAACCCGTGGTGACCAGCAGCGTTTTTTTGGCAAAATCGCCCGGCACCTTCTGATTCATAATCTCGCACAGCTCCAGATACGGCTCGTAGGCCAGTACCTGGAAGCAGGTGTGCGACAGTTTTTTCAACTGCGCTTCCACCGCGGCAACCACCTTCGGATGCAGGTGCCCGGTATTGAGCACCGCAATCCCGCCCGCGAAATCAAGATACTCACGGCCTTCAACGTCCCACACCCGGCAGTTTTCCGCGCGGTCAGCGAAAATCGGGTGAATTTGCCCAACGCCACGGGGAATCGCCTGACTGCGGCGCTGCATTAACTCTTTATTGCTGCTCATTCGCGTTCTCCAGTTAAAGACCGATGCACATATATTTGATTTCTAAGTAATCTTCGATGCCATACTTCGAACCTTCACGACCCAGACCCGAGGCTTTAATGCCGCCGAACGGGGCGACTTCATTGGAAATAATGCCGGTATTGATGCCGACGATGCCGTACTCCAGCGCCTCACCCACGCGGAAGACGCGGCTTAAATCACGGGCGTAGAAATAGGCGGCAAGGCCAAATTCGGTGTCATTGGCTTGCGCAATCACATCAGCTTCATCTTTAAAGCGAAACAGCGGGGCGAGGGGGCCAAACGTCTCTTCTTTCGACACTTTGGCGTTGGCCGGAACGTCCACCAGAATGGTCGGCTGGAAGAAGTTGCCGCCGCGTTCGTGTGATTTACCGCCGCAAACCACGCGCGCGCCTTTCTCCAGCGCATCGGCGATATGCTCTTCCACTTTTGCTACCGCTTTTTCATCGATCAGCGGCCCGATGGTGACGCCTTTATCCAGCCCGTCGCCGATGTGCAGTTTGCTCACCGCCTGCTGCAATTTTTCGGCAAAGCGGTCATACACGCCGTCCTGCACGTATAAACGGTTGGCGCAAACGCAAGTTTGCCCGGCGTTGCGGAATTTCGAGGCCAGCGCGCCTTCCACGGCTTTGTCGAGATCGGCATCGTCAAAGACGATAAACGGCGCGTTGCCGCCCAGCTCCAGCGACACTTTTTTGATGTCTTTCGCGCACTGTTCCATTAACTGGCGGCCAATTTCGGTCGAGCCGGTAAACGACAGCTTGCGCACCAGCGGGTTGCTGGTCAGTTCGTTACCAACCGCGCCCGCCGAACCTGTGACCACGTTAAATACGCCAGCCGGAATGCCCGCGCGGATCGCCAGTTCTGCCAGCGCGAGCGCAGAGAACGGCGTCTGACTGGCGGGCTTCAGCACCATGGTGCAGCCTGCCGCCAGCGCCGGACCGGCTTTGCGGGTAATCATCGCCGCCGGGAAGTTCCACGGCGTGATGGCAGCGGTAACGCCAATCGGCTGCTTGATCACAATCAGGCGCTTATCGGCCTGATGACCGGGAATGGTGTCGCCATAAATGCGTTTGCCTTCTTCGGCAAACCACTCAATAAAGGAGGCGGCGTAGCTGATTTCGCCTTTCGCTTCAGCCAGCGGTTTGCCCTGTTCGAGGGTCATCAGGCGCGCTAAATCGTCCTGATGCTCCATCATCAAATTGAACCAGTTGCGCAGAATGTTGGCGCGTTCTTTGGCGGTGAGCGCACGCCAGGCGGGCAGGGCGCGGTTGGCGGCGTCGATAGCCGCGCGGGTTTCATCCGCGCCCATTTTGGGTACGCTACCCAGCTTGTCGCCGTTCGCCGGATTGGTGACGTCGATGACCTCGCCATTGTTGGCGTCCAGCCATTCCCCGTTAATCAACGCCTGCTGGCGGAATAAGTTACTGTCATTAAGTTTCATTGTTACGTCCTGTTTTCAAAGGTTATTGATTAAATGCGGCGTGTAAGGCATCCGCACTACGTGCCGCTCGCAGCGTGCGTCCGGGGTTACTCTGGCTTGCCAACAGCGTTTGTACCTTGCTGACAATATGCGCACCAATAGGAATTGCTGATGTCGCTGCCGGGGAGGGCGCATTGCAGGTGTGGAGCGTGCGCGGGGTGGTGACAAACAGAAAATCGTCAATCAGCTTGCCGTCCGGCGATACTGCCTGCGCCCGCACACCGGCGGGCCAGGGCTGGAGATCGCTTAACGAAAGCCGGGGACAATACTTTTGCACCAGCCGCAGATAGCCGCTTTTGCACAGCGAGTTTTTCATCTCGCCCAGTCCTGAGCGTAGATGGTTTTGCAGCACCCGGCGAATCCCCGACGAGCCCAAAATCTCCAGCGTGTCGCTAAATGAGAAGTCGCGCTTGCGATAGCCTTCGCGTTTGAACGCCAGCACCGCGTTTGGCCCGACGGTGACGCTGCCGTCGATCATGCGGGTGAGATGCACGCCCAAAAACGGCATTGCCGGATCGGGAATGGGGTAAATCAGGTGGTTAACAATCTGGTTATGCTCCGGCGCAAGGCGAAAATACTCGCCACGGAACGGGCAGATGATAAAGCCCGGTTCGAGGCCGAGCATTTTCACCAGCCGGTCAGCCATCAGCCCGGAACAGCTAATCAGCGTCGATGCTTCATATTCGCCGCCCTGGCGGGTATGTATCACCATGCCGTTTTTATGCTCATTAAGGCCGCTGACTTCGGCGTTATAGATAATCTCACCGCCTCTGGCCTGGAAGATTTTTGCCATCGCCGCCGTCACTTCGCGGTAGCTGACAATACCGCTGGACGGCACAAAAATGCCGCCGAGCCCGGTGATATTCGGTTCGCGCTCGCGCAGTTCGTCGGAGTTTAGCCATTCGCGCTCGATACCGTTCGCCGCTGTGCGTTCCCATAAGGCGCGCATCCGTTCCATTTCGAGATCGGACGTGGCAACCAGCATCTTGCCGCAGTTGTCGTAGCGAATGCCGTTTTGATCGCAAAAGGCTTTGGTGGCGCGGTTTCCCGCCAGGCAAAACTGCGCCTTCAGGCTGCCGGGCGTGTAATAGACCCCGGCATGGATCACGCCGCTGTTGTGGCCCGTCTGGTGACAGGCCGGGCCGGACTCTTTTTCCAGCAACGCAATGCGGGCGTCCGGATAGACATCAATCAGTTGCATGGCGGTCGACATGCCGATGATGCCGCCGCCAATAATCACAAAATCATACATCCGCTCAATTCCTTTGCGCTTACTGATGCGTCTGGTAGTGGTGAGTGGCGTAAGCGAAATAGCCACGCTGGCGCATCAGTTCGCGACGCAGATCCGGATGCGCGGTAAAGCGGTCGCGACCGTGCAGCCAGAACAGGTTGTTAATCAACAGGAATTTGCCAACGGGAACGGGCACAGAAAGAATGCCTTTGCTGGTTTCAATGGCGTCCGAAAGCTCGCTCAACCACACGCCTTCTTCGAAGTCTTTTGGCTGGACGAACTGGTCGATATAGCGCATCACTGGGCGACTCTGCTGATCGACGTCGAACACAGGATGGAATACATCTTTACTGACGTTTTTACTCGGCGGCGCGGCAAAGCGCATCGGGCGACGTGCCAGCGGATGGCGGAAATAATGGTCCAGATGTTCCCAGTCATCGAGATGCAGCAGCAGCGAGTTTCCGCCCTGCATGTTCTGCTCGTCGATTTTCATCATCAGCACGTAGTCGGTGATCTCTTCAACGTAGGTACCGTCGTTATGCAATTCCATCACACGGTGCGGCTGACGCAGGTAGCTGTCTGAGTTATCGACATTTTTCACTACAAAACGCGCGTAATACTGACCGCTCATGGCATCGAAATTGGAACGACCAATCAGATGCGCCACCGCCGTTGCCAGCTTCACCATCTCATCTGCCTGCGCAACATCATCGACACCTACCGCATTGATCAACAGCGCACCTTCAGCGCGGTTTAGCAACGTCTTCAACAGCAACGGTTGCAGCTGGTTCGCACAGAGATCGTCAAGAATTTTACCTACCCGAAAACGCAGAAACGATTTGTACTCCAGCGCCTGCACGGGCCACTCGGCTACCTGCTCGAGGAACTGTTTGGTCGTCTGTTCGGTAAAGGTGAGTTCCAGCAGACGCGGGGATTGCGCCGACGGGGTGAGGGTGAATCCGCTATAGTCCTGGCCTGAATCGACAGTGTTATTTTGTACGGCGGTCAGTGCATTCATCAGAAGCGATCCTCTTATGAGATGTAGGGTGACATGGCGATGCTCATTTCGTAGCCATAATCTAAAAATATCTACATTTCTGAAAAATGCGCACAAAAGCGCCATATTGTTTTCTTATTGTGATCAAAAACAACAAATCAATAACAAAAATGTAAGGGGTAAGAATTGGGATGAAAGGGAATGAATAATTAAAACAATATATTAAGTGTACTTATACTCATTTTCGAACTGGTGGCATTTGTTTAAATGCTATTTAAACTGCTTTTTCAGAGTTCGGAGTTACTTCAACTTACTGAGTTCCGTGTTGACTAATGTGAGTAAGATCAATCGCATCCAACCGATGTTACTTGATGGCATCGATAACAATCTTAATGAACAAACAGATTCCGGGAAGACTGGCTATGGAGGCTAATTTTTCTCTTTCTGGCAACGGGTTAATGACAGTTACCATTTTTCGAGAATCTGATACTGATCTGAGGGATGCTGTATATGTCTGGACTGTAATTGAATGGGGTTTACACACGATGGAATCTGGACCAATAAAAAAGCCCGCATCAGCGGGCTTTAATGTCACAGGGAGTCGCGACTCCGTTGCGTATCCTTTTTTGTCTCCTCACCGTCTGGGCGGTGTACTGATGAGACTTCTAATTTCCTGTTTTTGTTGGTGTTGTGATAACACCATCCAATCATGATTGGGCTGGCGGAGTCTGAATAAATTCCCCAACCTATTAAAAGTAAGAGGTTTTTTCGTATTCAACTTTTAGTTGTGTACCTAAACGTGTACCAATTTTCTCACAGTAGCAGCGTTGTATCTCGTATAAACAGGGAACTAAATATGCTGTTAATCATGGGGCAGCATCATTAGGAGGGTATACATTGACCGATGTACTTACACGATGAAACTCTAGTATGTTGCCAGTATGGTGACCAGGGATAGCTTCAAACACCCCAAGAAATCGGTACAGTGTCCTGTTCAGCTCATCACGAGAATGAGCCATAACAATTCGTTTATCCCAGCGTTCTGTGTATCCCTCATCATCTTTTATATTCCGCTCTATGATTTTGTTACCATCATCAGTCAATTCATTTCCCCAATCTGAATTTCCATATAGTTTTGGAAACCAAACCATGCATTTTCCTGATAGACCCATTGCTTCACTTATGTGAGAAGGAATGCTCCAACCGCCAGACTGATGATGTCCTTTGTTGTAGCCGAAACAGTTCAAAGCATCCCGGTGGTATCTGAAGACGGCATCTGGACCTACAGATATCCTTCCTGCCTTAAGATGAGGACGAGCTGTATATTTATTATCATAATCCCATTCTTTGAATTTTTTATCTTTAATCATTCTATTTTTACGATTGCGTATCAACTCAATAAATTCATTGATATAACGATCGAAAATTTCAAGACTTATTTCGCTGGCGGGAATTCTTTTCTCTAAAAATCCTGTAACTTCAGTAATATCCATACGACGTTTCGCATCATCTATTTGTGATTGCTCACTGTTGTGATGCCCTTCATCAATTTCAAGATAAAGATCCAGTTGTGGGAAAAATAAATCTGCCAAATAGATTTTTCCATTTTCTTTTCTGACACATTGCTGGCAGACAAATTCAATATCTGGATCATTTAAAAGATGATAAATGCGAGTTACTGCATAATGTTCCCATCGTTTTTTTGAGGTTTTCGTAAGTGAACGTAGAATGTAATCAGTTTTATCCATTTATATGCATTCCTTCTTTGTTCTTCATGTAATGTGCTTTTTCTTATGGCGATAGTGTTACCTATCGCCATAAGATGCGTAAGTATTTTTTTAATCTAACTGTTTATACTGTTAACTTCGATGATTTTCTATTTTATATCATGTGGTTAAGCGGTAGTGAGTTGGTGAGGAGTGAAAAGTTGACTCTTCCCCTTTGTGATTTTTGCTCGTTCTGGATCTGCCCGGTCAGGCGATGTGGTGGGGGGATAAAAAGTTTTTTTAGGTTTTACTGTTCACACTGTTCACCTCTGGTTTTTTATTAATAATTTCATGGTGATACAGGGTGAATATACGGTGAAGGGTGAACAGTGGATTGTTCACCTTGTGGCAATGAGCAGAAAGAAAAAGACCGGCTGTTGCCGGTCCGAGGTGGGTTATGTCGCCGCGGGGTCGTCGCACTTCGGCAGCCAGTCGCCGTAGCTTTCCTCTTTCAGCGACAGATTGGTTTGTATCCCCTGCTTTGTGTGCCGCTTCTCATAATTCAGGCCGTACTCTTTCAGCATCATGGGCAGCCCCAGCCCGAACATTTTCAGGCTGAGCACGTTCCTGTATCCGTTGGCCTCCATATAGGCTAGATACGCGTGATAGAGATATTTACGATAATTACGCGGGATGATGCTGGCATTCCCCATAAACATTCCGTTGGTCTGCGGAAGCATTTCCAGATAGCCGCAAAAATCAAATGTCGGGTCTGCATCGCGCTTAATGTTGAGCGCCTCATCGGAATTCTGCTGAGACTGGAGCAGTGCGCGTGCAGTCATCGGGTCGCTGAATTTCTGCATAAGCTGGCGCACAATCACGGCCAGCTCGCGCGCAATTTTATCCCTGAGCTGCGGGTCGCGTTCCTCCGGGGCAATCTGTTCCGGGAAGTGAATAATCACCCGGCGACGTGACACACCGCCGCTGCGGTCGGTGAAGCGCATCGGGTTGTTGTTCACGGCCAGAATCACTGCCGGAATATGTGTTGAGTACGGGTTCTGGTATTTCGGGTCAACTGAGACCGCATCGCCGCCGGTGATGGCCTTAAGCCCTGCGCCGTCGCCGCTCCATTTTTCCTGGTCTGGCAGACGGATTAGCGAGAAGCCAATCAGGGATGCACGTTTGCGCGGGTCTTCCAGTGTGTCGATATCGGCTGACGTGGCATTATCTTCCCCGGCAAGCAGGGTCGCGATTTCAGCCAGAATACTTTTGCCACTCCCGCCGGGACCGGTGACTTCGAGAAAGAGCTGCCAGTCGTAACGGTTCGCCAGCACCATAAACAGCGCAGCCAGAATCACGTCGCGTTTTTGTGGACTTTTACCGGCCGCACGGTCGAGCCAGCGCCAGAAGTTCGGCGCGTGCGTCTCCAGCGTTTCCCCTTCCACCGGCGGGGTAAAATCCACGTCGCACAGCGTGCGCAGCCAGTGCGATTTGTGGTGCGGGCTGAATACGCCGCTTTGGGTATCGAGTACCCCGTTGCGAAAGCCAATCAGACGGCGCGCCGGTGTATCCTGCTGGGGAATAATCAGTTTCAGGGTCTCCACCACTGAGGCAATTTTCCCCGACGAGAACGGGGCGCGCAGTTGCTGGAATAAATCAGCCACATTCCGTGAAAAAGTGGCGGCAGGGATATTTTTCCAGATGCCATTTTCATAGCGGGACAGGAGCTGGCCGTTCGCATCCACCGCCAGCGCTTCGCCGTAATGTTCATGCACCCGCATTGCCTTTTCACTGGTGCTCATGGCGGTAAATTCCGCCTCACTCATGGTAGTGAAAGGACTGTCAGCCGGTGGCCGGATGGCGTCATAAATCGCTTTCCGTGTCGCCTCTTCGCCTTTCTGAACGAACGCATCATTCCAGTCACCGAACACCGGCGGTAGGGCAACAACACCCTCACAGGCGTCTGCGGCCGCAGCGGCTTTGCTCTGGCCTTCGCCGTTAAGGTCACGGTCGGCGGCGAGCACAATCTGACAGGCCGGGTGTTTCTGACGGGCAAGGCTCGCCAGAGAAAGGAGGTTCACGGAGGACAGTGCCACCATGACGGTTTCCCCGGTCAGGTGATGCACGGTGAGCGCGGTAGCATAGCCCTCCGCTATCCACAGACGTTTTCCGGCCTGTTTCTGCCCCCCGATGATATGACATGTACCTTTTACCGCTCCGCCTTTCAGGGTGCGTTTGAGACCGTCAGCATTGATAAGCTGAACGTTAACCAGCGCCCCGGCATCGTCATACAGCGGGACAACCACATCACCGGCGCGGAACGTCACGCCGCCGGTTTTATGCAGGGCGGTGAGCGTCAGACATTGCAGAGCGGGGAAGCCCTTTCGGGTAAGGTAGGTGTTGCCGGTGGCCGGTCGGGTTTTCTCCATGAGCCTGACGGCCAGCGCGGCCGCCGCTTTGCGGTCGGCATCGGTTTCAGCCTCTGCGGCCGCAATCACTTCCGGGGCAACCGGCGGCAGGTTGCCGGTCACAGCGTTCACCTTCCCGGCGGCCTCTGACGGTGTCACGCCAAACACTTTCTCTACCAGCTTAAGCCCGTCACCCGCGCCGCACTGATTGCAGAACCACGTCCCGCGCCCCTCTTTATCGTCAAAGCGGAAACGGTCAGAGCCGCCACACACCGGGCAGGACTGATGGCGGTTTTTAATCACCTTCACACCCAGCGCAGGGAGAATGTTCGGCCAGTGGCCACAGGCCTGTTTTACCGTTTCCGTTACGTTCATTTTCATCGTTATTTTCTCCCTCAGTGCAGTACAGGCGATGTGATATGACGGGCGCAAAGTTCATCCATCACCGCGAGCCCGAGAAATGACAGTGAGGGCGCGGCCTTGAGTGGCCCGGCTTCCATTAAATCTTCCAGTAACGCACAGGCAATCTGACGGCCTTTCTCCTCGCCGTGCTGGCGCAGATAGAAGCCCTCCAGCTCGGCGGAAATGGCGCTTTCCAGTGTGTCGAGGGTGAGCTGCGGGTAGCGGTGCTGACGTTCGCACAGGGTCAGCCAGGCACAGGCCACGGCGCGACGATACAGCGCAGCGCGTAATACGGGCGGTAATGGCTTTTTCATACGTTGCCCTCCCCGGTCAGCCAGTGCTGATTGCAGCGCTCGACCACGCCGTCGAGCTGGGCGGTCATGAGATAAATCACGGAGGTGAGCTGTAACTGCTGCACCGGGTCATGGCGAACGGTGGTGCAGTCCTGCACCTGCATCAGATCGCCGACGAGCAGGCCGACGTTGCGCATATGCTCCAGGCATTCGAGGTCACGGGCGGTAATGGTGGTGTGTCTCATGCGCGCACCTCCGCAACCGGCAGACGGCCAGCGAACGAGAGGACGTAATCACGAACGAGGGAAAGACGTGCGGTGTGCTCATCACCGGCAACGGTGCGAAGCATACAGATACGGGGTTTACGGTCTGCGCGACGAACGGCGGCAAACACAAAGACAAACTGCGGGTGTGACGGGGTGAGGGTCGTAGCCATAGCGGCAACCTCCATAGTTAGCTGATTACAGCTACCACCGAAGTTCTCACGCAATGGTGGTAGCCCAGACGGGGGTGAGAAACCGGCAACTATGGAAACCGGCCAGCCCGAAAGCTGCCCCGCCTGAGCCACCATTATTTTGACGGCGCAACAGACAAAGAACCGTTGCCCGATAAATGGGTGTGCAAAAGCATAGACACAAAAAAAGACGCATGGCGCGTCCGGTGTCGCCACAGTTAAACTCGGGTTCTCACGCCCGGCTGTCGATTTTGCGACAGCAGGAAAACTATACCTGGAAACGACGAAAAGAAGCAAGCCAGAAAAAGGGACTGTTTGTTGAACGGTCATCATCATGCGTCATAGCCCCGGTTACGTTCGGCAATGCGATCCGCCATCCATGCAGTGATTTCAGACTGCGCCCACGCCACATTTTTTCCGCCGAGGGAGATTTGTTTCGGGAAGGCTTCCCGGCTGATGAGGTCGTAAATGGTCGAGCGGGACAGGCCGCACAGATGCATCACTTCGGGCAGACGGATAAAGCGTTCGTGAACGGTATCAGAAACCGGCATCAGTGGCGCGGCAAGGGCAGAAGACGGGGAAGAAAAAGCGATGTGCATCGGGCTACCTCATAAAGTCCATACAGTGCCGGTCGTGTCCGTCCGGCTTCGGGTAGCTCCTTATTATGTCTATATTTTTCCTCAGGTCATGTGAGATTTTCGGGGAAACAAACATTGACTTTTCGCTCTGGCAAACAAAGGCAAACGCTGGCAAACATATGCAAATCACTGCATTACAATGCAGCAATTTCTATTGATTTTAGTTATATATTTTTCATTTTTAATCGAAATAAAGTCTAAATGGTATGACCAGAGCAAAACAGGAGGATGAACAGTGGTGAACAGACGGTGAACAGTCAGACCTTCAACTGTTCATCATTTAACTTACTGTATTACTTATCTTTTTATTTGAGGTGAACAGTAGTGAATAGTTATAAGTAAAAAAACAAACAATGAGTAAGGTTTTCCAGCGACCTTTCTCTGGCCAGCCGGGTTTTAAGGTCTGTTTGTGCCATTTTTGCCACAACGGCAATGAATCGTGTTGTTGTGTCTGGCGCGGCAGAATCTCCTCAGATTGAAACGAAGAGGAGACCCGACATGACTCAGACTGCTGTTATTCCCGACTACCTTAAACCCGCAATGGAGCGTCTTGAGAAGGCCAGAGAAGCGCATCTCACCAGTGCCCGACGCATGGATGAAACCACGGCGGCCATCAGCCAGGTGGAATCGCAAAAAAAGGAACTGGAGCAGGAAAACGGCAATGACTCCGGCGCATGGCGCGCCGCCTTTCGTGCCGGTGGTGCTGTCATTACCGACGAGCTGAAACAACGCCATCTGGCGCGCGTGGCACGGCGGGAACTGGCGCAGGAATGTGACAATATGGCTGAAGTTCTGTCTTTCGAGCTGGACAGCCTTAAAGGAGCGTGTGACCGGACGGCCAGAGCATACCGTCAGGCACATCACAGCGTTCTCAGCCAGTACGCAGAGCATGAGCTCGATGTTGCCCTGCGTGATACCTGTAACGCGCTGGTCAGGGCAATGAAGCTCAACATACTGGTTCTGAATAACCCGCTTGCTAATACCACCGGGCATCAGGGCTATATCCAGCCAGAACAGGCCGTTATGCAGCAGGTGAAAGACCGACTTGAGCAGGCGGTGAAAGGCTGCGATATCCGTCTGACCGATGAACCGGTGCTGTTTAAAACAGGGCTGTCGGCCTCCACGCTGCCGCATATGGAGCATGATGTTGCGGCCACTCCTGTTCAGCGGAAAGTCTGGCAGGAAAAAATGCGGGAACGTGAAGCTGACCTGAAAGCACGGGGGCTACTGTCATGATGCGCTGCCCTTTCTGCCGCACGGCGGCTCACGTTCGCACCAGCCGCTATATGTCTGAGAGTGTCAAAGAGAGTTACCTGCAGTGCCAGAATGTGCACTGCTCGGCGACATTCAAAACGCATGAGTCCATCTTTGAAGTGATACGTTCGCCGGTCGTCGATGAGAAACCCGCGCCGGTGCCGACAGCCCCCGTGGCACCCTGTCGGGTAAAAGGCTGCTTCAGTTCGCCGTTCCGCCATTAATCAGGAGAGACAATCCGTGACCACCCTGACCTTACAGCAGGCCTATGACGCCTGTCAGACGAACAAAACCGCGTGGCTGAACCGTAAAGCCGAACTGACCGCCGCAGTGCAGGAATATCAGGAATTATTGCTGGATGACAACGCATCAGGCTCCCGCAGATTACAGACGCTGCGTGACCTGATTGACGTAAAAAAATGGGAGGTCAATCAGGCCGCTGGTCGCTACATCTTCTCGCACGAGGAAGTGCAGCGTATCAGTATCCGTAACCGGCTGCATGATTTTATGCAGCAGAACGGCGCAGAGATGGCCGCCGCACTGGCACCGGAGCTGATGGGGATTAAAAACCAGCCCGCGATGATAAAAAACCGCGCGCTTGACCGTTCAGTCTCTTACCTGAGAGAAGCTCTTTCCGTCTGGCTGACCGCTGGAAATGAAATTAATTATTCTGCACAGGATAAAGATATTTTAACGGCCATCGGATACAGGCCTGACGCGCCTTCGCGGGATGATAATCGTGAAAAATTCACCCCAGCACAGAACATGATTTACACCCGTCGACGCGCCGGACTGGCCGCGCAGTAGCCTGTCAAAAAATCCCTGTAAATCCCATCATTTTTCCCGAATCAAGCCATGCATCCATAAGGTGCATGGTTTTGCATGCGTTTTCTCGTTCCTGCACTCCCGACCAGCGCCTGTCGCGGCGCGGCCTGAGTTCACCTTTGCACCTGCATTAAAAGCGGTCCCTTAAGCGGGCAGGCGTGGCGGGGAGAGCATTGCGCGCCAGAGTAATTAGCCAATGGACAGAAATTTATTTTCTCTGTTAGCCCAATATTCTTGGGGCGCAACTTGTAACCCAGTACTAAATGAATCCAGATGCTCTTCAATTAACTGTGATTCAGCATATATCTTCCATGCTTTCGGATAGAATGAGCGTAGAATGAACGCGGTAAATGATAACGGAGTCAGCATTTTCTTCGTTGCTATTCTACCTTCATTTTCTGAACCGAAATGAAAGTGGCAGTACGGATGAGAATGTTCACAATAATGTTCATCATCTATATCATATCTTACAGGCATAGGCGGGAAGTTCTTTGTGTGAGTATCGATGTAATTATCATATTCTTGACTTATCATTACTCTGTACTCCTCTACATCTTGCCACTCATCTTCTGGATAATAGGTATCCAAATACTCTCTGTAGTCCAGGGTTTTAACAGGTGTCATTAAGTAGGTATAACTATTATACTTGAAAATGAATAATGAACCATCGTCAAGCTGTATGTTAAACCATTGATTTAATGTGCATTTTTCCCATGCCTTTTCGTAAGTTAAAGGGCGTAGCTCTCCAGGCATATTGTCAGGGTAATAAACGTCATTGTTATAATTACCTAGTAAATCAACATGTCGCACAAGATTAATGGACGCTTTAGCGGTTGTATTAAATGTGGCTAAGTTGATCATGATTTTTTCATCCTTTTTGCTTCATACTCGCGTAATAAAGCTTTTAACCCGTCGACACCGTGAGCCTCAAGTAATTTTTGAAAATCTTCCGGACTTTCATCATGAGCAAATCTTTGTAGGTCGATCTCGATTTTATCAAGGGTCTGTCCTGATGGATAATTGAATTTAAGATAAGGAATGTTGTTTTTTGCTTGTTGAATTTCATCGAAAAGTTCAATGGCAGGATATCCAATCCCAGTCATTGTAAGCCAGCCTTTGGTGCGAGTCATCGCGGTGAAAAGTAAGTTTCTATTTTTTACATTTGGGTTGTGATATAAACATTCACTACCAATTATGTAAACACTATATCCTTCGTTTCCTTTTGCTTTATGGATTGTGGAATAAGTAACTTTGTTATCCACAGAAAAATCACTAATATTATATTTATCAGCATTAACATTGTTTACGTCTATGTCATACTCAGATAAAAAATATGAGATTTGGTTGTAATAATTTTTATAATGTTTGTCATCAGCGCAAACTATCAATATATCGGAAGCATTTAGACCTTCGCTCACGATATCAAATTGTATTTTTTGCGCCACCCATTGGCATTCTGATGATAAATTTTCATGGTGCTGAGTTATTATTAGTTTATCTTTATCCGTATCATATAATGTTGGGGATGTTTCAATCGTTCTAAATACAGATATTTTCTCACCAGACACAAAGCGTTCACCATGATTACCTTCCACTTGATAACCAAGATTTTTCCAGTCCTCAGGTGTCTTTATAGCTTGCACTGGATTGCCATAAACACCTAAACCGACAGCATGGGCACATATAAGTGTCGCGCATGGGGTTCGGTAACAACTATTAAGAAACTTGTCTAAACTTAAATTTTTACCTTCACCTAATATTTCTTCAATGGTTGGCGCTGTTGTCTGAAAAATGTTTTGGAATACGTCCAATCCAAATACCATTTTGTCATTATGAGCCAGTTTCAGACAAAGTTGTAGGAAAGAGCTATCAAAATCTTGAGCCTCGTCGACAAAAACATAGTCATATTGCTTTTTGATTGCATAATTTTCTATTAAATTTCTACATGCATATGAAAATGGTTCTTTAGGAGCAACACGCTGTGCCTCGCCAAAATTAATGAATCGAGCAGAGTTATTCTGACAGGTGTTATAATATACTCCTGGCGCATTGCCTCCTCCCCAAGCATGAAGAATATCTATTGTCCCCTCAAAGTCCGGATCCAAGTCGTTGAATTGTCTATAGAATCTTGTTATTAGCCTTTTAACGTGTTGATATAACGCTTTGGTACTAAAAGTATAAAGTATTTTTTTATCAGGGTTGCGCAAATGAGTGATTGCCACTTTCATTGCGAGAACCACTGTTTTGCCTGAGCCAGCTAAGCCACGAATTCGTTCAATCCCTTCTACTTCATTGACGCAACTTCCTAGCTGATTGCTATCAAATCGTGCAATTGATGATTCTAGCTTGCTAACGATTTGTACTTTTGATTCTTCAGAAAAACCATCAGTATCACGTTGTTTTACTCTAATTAATCCTTTTCCGCCTTCAATGGTCGAAGCTGCTTCACTATAAATATCCTCACTTACAGGGTTTTCAAATTGTTCTATGAATCTTTCTATTGATGTTTTAGAGACAATGACTTCACTATCAGTATCATAATCTTTTTGTGGATCTACATATGGAGCAAAAATAGCAGATTCAACAGTTATGTTTAGTTCTCTCTTGTTTTTTCGTAAGGCTTTTTGTTTTAAAAGGCGAGAATAAATCTGGCTATATATGTTTTCTAACGACGTGTCATTATTTGGTAGTGTCGTTTCAGCATCTCTTTCATGACAATCTGAAAGATAAAAAATAATAATTCCATACAGTCGAGAGACTAACATTAATGGAGAAATAACCAGGTTGTCGTCATCATCTTTGTATAAAGGAAAATCGTAGTATAATTCGGACTCTTGAAGATGCAATTTTTGTTCTTGATCTAACTCATTAAGAATTGTGTACAATCTTCCAGCTTCTTGGTTAGCGAATAATTTGTTTCTGTCTGCATTTAATTTCATGTTAATATTCCTTAAGAAATATCTTTTTTGCAGTAGGAAGTAGTTACAAAGGCTCCCCACCATTGCATTAATTCTTCCCTTTGTGACAAATACGTCGAGCGATTGTATGCTCTTCTGACTTCGTTTTTGTCACTATGAGCTAGTGCTGCCTCAATTACATCAGAATTGAATTCAGCTTCATTCATGGCAGTGCTAGCTATAGACCTTAATCCATGAGCAACAAATTTACTAGCATATCCAATTCTCTTTAATGCAGCATTCGCTGTTTGGCTGTTCATCGGCATTTTCGGATCATTTCTGCTCGGAAAAATATGTTCTCGATGAGCACTAATAGGCTTCATCACATCGAGAATATCTAATGCCTGAGGAGACAAAGGAACAATGTGCTCACGCTTGGCCTTCATTCGTTCGGCTGGAATCGTCCAGAGTTTGGCATCAAGATCGATCTCTGCCCAACGAGCACCGGAGGCCTCAGAAGGGCGCACAAGCGTCAGGAGTTGCCATTCAATGAGACAGCGAGTTGAAACAGAGAGATTTGACATCACCAAAGAACGCATGAGTTTTGGTAACTCTTCTGGTCGTAGCGTGGGCATATTCTGCTTTTTGGGTTTCTCAAATGCCATTCCAACACCTGACGCCGGATTTGCATCAATCAGACCGGTATTAACCGCGTAAATCATTATTTCGTTAATACGCTGTACTAAGCGTCTAACTGTCTCCAGAGCTCCGCGTGCTTTGATTGGTTCTAATGCTTCAACAATCGTTCTGGCCTTTATCTCCTGTACGGGTATCGCACCGAGTGCCGGGAACACGTCTTTATCCAAAGAACGCCAAATATCCTTTGCATAATCCTCTGTGACACTTCTGCTTTTTATCTGGAATCAATTAGCAGCCACTGTTGAAAAAATGCTGTCTAACTCAATCAGGCGTTGTTCTGACGCTTGTTCCTGTTGCTGTTGTGGATCCATGCCTTGCGCGAGCGTGGTTAAGTGCTGGTCGCGTATCTGACGAGCTGCTGCAAGTGTAAGGGCAGGGTATGAGCCGAGACTTAAATTTGTGCGGCTGCTGCTTCCCGGTCGTTGATAACGGAAGCGCCAGAGTTTTTTACCGGAAGTTTTGACGAGTAAGAACAGGCCATCACCATCATGCAGGGTGAAGTCTTTTTCACGGGGTTTCGCTTTGAGGATTTCGTTATTAGTGAGGGGGCGTGTAATGCGCGCCATGTCTGGATCCCTTCCATAATTGGTACACGTTTAATGGACTACAGTATAGCGTGTACCTAAACGTGTACCAATTTTCTCTGGATTTAGCTGGATGTGCTCGGATAACGACAGACACAAAAAAGCCCGCAGGGCTTGTGCTATGCGGGCTTTCAGGATTTCCCCGGACGTATCCGGAAGAGCAAGTGGTGGAGCTGGCGGGAGTTGAACCCGCGTCCGAAATTCCTACGTCCTCGGTACTACATGCTTAGTCAGTCTTTACATTCGCTTGCCAGCTGCGGACGGACACGCCACTAACAAACTAGCCTGATTAAGTTTTAACGCTTCAACCCCAGGCAGGGCTTCCACGCGATCTCTTTTGGGTTTGACCTCTCTTGATCCCCGTCCTAAGAGCGGAGGCTAGGGAGAGAGGGCTCTAAGCAGGTTATTAAGCTGCTAAAGCGTAGTTTTCGTCGTTTGCGACTATTTTTTGCGGCTTTTTACGAGGCCAACCGCCCCTCGGCATGCACCTTGGGTTTCGCAAATCCCGTCGAATCCAGAATCAGCCCCAATGTGTAACGTTAAGTATACCAGATTTTTGAGCGCCATGAATAGCCCCAAAGGCGTTATCATCCTGGAATTAGCGCCTGCATAGTATGATTTTTCTTCGATTAAGCAATGGGATGGCTGCATCTGTGTCAGATTTGACAGTCGACAAGATGTTCATTCGCGCCACCGAATAGGGAGGCGCGGTGAAGATTTGATTAGTATCGCTTAGATAGGTTTAACGGTGCGCGTTTTTCATGATACGTGCTTTATCAACCTGCCATTCGCGTTCTTTGATATCAGAACGTTTATCGTGTTGTTTCTTACCTTTCGCGACGCCGATTTTTACTTTGCACCAGGCATTTTTCCAGTACAGGGAGAGCGCCACTACGGTATAACCTTCACGGTTCACTCGGCCATAGAGAGAGTCAAGTTCGCGCTGGTTGAGAAGCAGTTTGCGGGTGCGAGTAGGGTCGCACACCACGTGCGTGGAAGCCACTGCCATCGGCGTGATGTTTGCTCCAAACAGGAACGCTTCTCCGTCGCGCAGAAGGACATAGCTGTCGCTAATATTGGCTTTTCCTGCGCGCAGGGATTTAACTTCCCAGCCCTGCAGGGCAAGTCCCGCTTCGAACTCTTCTTCAATAAAGTATTCGTGACGGGCGCGCTTGTTAAGCGCGATGGTCGCTGAACCAGGTTTATGTGCTTTTTTCTTCGTCATAAGCGTCGTGAATCATCGGTAATCTGAAATCGAAAATACCCCATATCAATCCTGCGGGGGACAAGGCTCTATCTTAGCATGAACCGGATGTTACCCAGCGCCGGGATAGCGTTTTTTTTACTGCAGGATAAATGATATTATTTGTTGGATTTTTGTTGATGGAAATTGTTATGCCTCAGATTAGCCGGACCGCACTGGTACCCTACAGCGCGGAGCAAATGTATCAGTTAGTGAATGACGTTCAGTCTTATCCTCAGTTTTTACCAGGGTGTACTGGAAGCCGGATTCTGGAGTCCACTCCTGGGCAGATGACCGCTGCGGTAGATGTGTCTAAGGCTGGGATCAGCAAAACGTTTACAACCCGCAACCAGTTGACCAGTAACCAAAGTATCCTCATGAGTCTGGTTGATGGACCGTTTAAGAAATTGATCGGCGGCTGGAAGTTTACGCCGTTGAGCCAGGACGCGTGCCGTATTGAGTTTCATCTCGACTTTGAGTTTACCAATAAGTTGATTGAACTCGCCTTTGGTCGCGTGTTTAAAGAGCTGGCAGCTAATATGGTGCAGGCTTTTACTGTTCGTGCAAAAGAGGTCTACAGTGCCAGGTAAAATTGCCGTTGAGGTGGCTTACGCATTACCCGAGAAACAATACCTGCAACGGGTAAGATTGCAGGAGGGCGCGACGGTTGAAGAGGCGATTCGTGCAAGTGGTTTGCTGGAACTGCGAACTGATATCGATTTAACTAAAAATAAAGTCGGTATTTACAGTCGTCCGACGAAACTGAGCGATACCGTGCACGATGGCGATCGGGTGGAGATTTATCGTCCTCTCATTGCCGATCCGAAAGAGCTTCGCAGGCAACGAGCAGAAAAATCGGCGAATAAATAACAGCCAGAAAAAAGGTGCTCACTGAGCACCTTTTTTAATCGCTATAAACGGCAAATTTTATTCGTTGCCAGTCAGCGCAGGTTTGTTATCAATATTGGTCAACACACCGCTGCTGTTAAAGGTCAGCGTCAGCGTTTGCTGCGTTACACCTTCATGACCTGGTTGCTGACGGAACACATAGAACCAGGTATTCGTACCAAATGGATCGGACATCAGCGGTGTACCCAATGCGTACGCAACTTGTTGTTGCGTCATGCCAACACGTATTTTGGATACGTCGTTAGCGGTCAGATAGTTCCCTTGGTTGATGTCAGGACGGTAAACCACTCGCTCCAGAGTGGAACAGCCTGCGGTCAACATCAATAGTACTGCTGCTGCAGCAGTCAGCGTTTTACAGCGCATAGTGATTTGATTCCTTTTCGGGCCCGAGCAGTACGTGGCTCATCTGTAATATGCCGATGATAATAGACCTTTCATCACTTTAAAACCTTTTGCTTTCCGGTCTTACGGCGTTTTGCTGTTTACTCTGACCGTGAAGCAGGAAAAAAGTTTACGCCGCAAGCAGTTCTTTCGCATTCGCCAGTGTGTTACGTGTGACCTCACTGCCACCAAGCAGGCGCGCCAGCTCCTGTAACCGCGCTTTTTTGTCCAGCGACTCCATATGAGTTTCGGTCATCGCGCCATCGGTTTCTTTGCTGACAAAATAGTGTTGATGACCGCATCCTGCGACTTGCGGCAAATGGGTAACGCACATCACTTGGGTTGATTCGCCAAGCTGACGTAGCAGTTTGCCGACGACTGCCGCTGTCGGGCCGCTAATCCCTACATCCACTTCATCAAAAATCAGTGCCGGGGTTTCCATTTTACGCGCGGTAATGACCTGGATTGCCAATGCGATGCGGGACAATTCACCACCGGATGCGACTTTTGCAATAGGCTGCATTGGCTGACCTGGGTTGGTGGTTACCCGAAACTCAATACGATCGGCACCGTCAATGCCTAGGTGATGCTCATCAAATTTAACATCAATCGTAAACTGCCCATGCGGCATAGAGAGTGCATGCATACTATCGGTGATCAGCTGTGCCAACTCATTTGCATAATGCTGGCGTTGCTGGTGTAACGCGCGTGCCGTTTCCAGTGCTTGCTGATGATGTTTCGTTACCGCCAGCGCGAGCGTTTCTTGTGAGTCGGCCTGATCGTCCAGTTGCTGCTGTTCTTCCAGTAGCGACTGGTAATACTGTGGCAATGCCTCAGGGCTGACGTGATGTTTACGTGCCAGTGAAATCTGTTTTGAGATGCGCTGTTCAAGTTCAAACAGTCGGTTGGGGTCGAGATCCAGACGATCGCAGTAGTGGCGCAGTTCGTCGCTGGCTTCAGCAATCTGGATGGAAGCTTCTTCCAGCATATCAAGTACGCCGGACAGTTTGCTGTCCATGCCAATCAATTCGCTCACCAGCTGTTTAGCCGTGTAAAGCTGACTTTGCAGGTTTGCGTCTTCACCGTCGGCCATTAATGCCAATGCATTTTGGCTGGTAGTCAGTAATTGACCGCTGTTCGCCAGACGTTTGTACTCTTCGTCAATTTGCTCAAACTCTCCGGGCTGCGGATTAAATTCGTTAAGTTCTTTTAATTGGTATTGCAGCAGTTCCGCACGGGCGGCGCGTTCCTGACTTAGTTGTTGATGGTGCGCGAGGTCGCGGCAGCTTTGATGCCACAACTGATAACGTACGGTCATTTCCTGGAGCAGAGAGGTTTCATTGGCATAGCCATCAAGCAGGAATTTTTGGTGCTCGGATTTGGTGAGTAATTGATGAGCGTGCTGACCATGGATCTGAATCAGCAACTGACCCAGTTCGCGCAGTTGTGACAGAGGAACAGCTGTACCGTTGATGAAACCACGGGAGCGACCATCGCTACTGATTACGCGACGAAGCAGGCATTCACGGCCATCTTCCAGTTGATTTTCTTCCAGCCAACGCAGAGCCGCTGGTGTATCTTTCAGTGAAAAACGGGCGCACAGATCAGCGCGAGCAGCGCCGGTACGCACCATGTCGGCTTCAGCGCGACCACCGAGACAAAGGCCGAGGGCATCTATCGCAATAGATTTACCCGCGCCGGTTTCACCGGTTATTACGGTCATGCCGCTGTGAAAATCAATCTCAAGCTCACGAACGATAGCAAAGTTGCTGATGGTCAGTTGTGCCAACATAGTCGTTTTCCTGTATGAAAAACCATTACTGTTATTGTGTACAGTATAAACTGGTTTTATATACAGTAAAGAGGCTGGCGTAAAATTAGAATAATTTTTTTGACCAGCCGAGCTTGGTGCTTAATGTATTGAAATAGCTGTAATCTTTCGGATGAATCAGATTCAGATGATAATCACAGCGACGAATCAGGACATCTTCACCTTCCTGAATCGGCAGCGCTATCTGGCTGTCGCAGCTGATTTCCAGGTCGTTACGGCGATGCGAAAAACGCAGACGGATAGTGCTGCTGCTGTTTATCACCAGCGGCCGCGCTGACAACGTATGCGGGAACATTGGCACCAGGGTTATTGCATCCAGAGAAGGCGTCAGTATTGGTCCCCCTGCCGAGAGGGAATAGGCAGTAGAGCCTGTAGGTGTCGAAATAATCAAACCATCGGATCGCTGAGAAAACGCAAAGATCTCGTCGATATATACTTCGAACTCAATCATATGCGCAACTTTGCCCGGGTGAAGTACCACTTCGTTAATCGCTGTGCTGATGCGTTTCTGGCAATCTTGCTGGCAGACTTGTGCTTCCAGCAAAAAACGTTTCTCGCTGATGTAGTGGCCTTCCAGCACATCGGCTAATTGTTGCTGGGCGTTATCGGGGTCAAGGTCAGTCAGGAAACCCAGGTTGCCACGGTTGATTCCAATAACTTTAATATCGTAACGGGCGAGCGTGCGCGCCGCGCCCAGCATATTACCGTCGCCTCCAACAACTACCGCGAGATCAGCCAGTTGCCCAATCTCCGCGAGCGTGCCAGTTTTCACATTCTTCAGTTGCAGTTCGTGAGCGATTTGTTGCTCAACGATGACCTCGTAACCTTTTGTGCACAGCCAGCGGTAGAGCATTTCATGTGTTGTCAGTGCAGTAGGGTGCCGTGGGTGTCCCACAATGCCAATACACTTGAAATGATTATTCATTTTTCCGAGGTCCTTGTTGCGAAGATTGATGACAATGTGAGTGCTTCCCTTGAAACCCTGAAACTGATCCCCATAATAAGCGAAGTTAGCGAGATGAATGCGAAAAAAACGCGGAGAAATTCATGAGTAGTAAAGAACAGAAAACGCCTGAGGGGCAAGCCCCGGAAGAAATTATCATGGATCAGCACGAAGAGATTGAGGCAGTTGAGCCAGAAGCTTCTGCTGAGCAGGTGGATCCGCGCGATGAAAAAATTGCGAATCTCGAAGCTCAGCTGGCTGAAGCTCAGACCCGTGAACGTGACGGTATTTTGCGCGTAAAAGCCGAAATGGAAAACCTGCGTCGTCGTACTGAACTGGATATCGAAAAAGCCCACAAATTTGCGCTGGAGAAATTCATCAACGAATTACTGCCGGTGATTGATAGCCTGGATCGTGCGCTGGAAGTGGCTGATAAAGCTAACCCGGATATGTCCGCGATGGTTGAAGGCATTGAGCTGACGTTGAAGTCGATGCTGGATGTTGTGCGTAAGTTTGGCGTTGAAGTGATCGCCGAAACTAACGTGCCGCTGGACCCGAATGTGCATCAGGCCATCGCAATGGTGGAATCTGATGACGTTGCGCCAGGTAACGTACTGGGCATTATGCAGAAGGGTTATACGCTGAACGGTCGTACGATTCGTGCGGCGATGGTTACTGTAGCGAAAGCAAAAGCTTAATTTTTGTTTTCGTAATAAATCACGGCCCAGCATGCGAATGCCGGGCCGTTTTCGTTACTCCGCCACACTCTCGCGCAGCGGTTTTACAGGAAAAACTTTTACCTGCTTAATCATATTGTCCTGAACGTCGAGAATATCGATATCGTACTCGCCAATACGTACGCGGGTGCCAGCGACAGGGATCTCTTCCAGCGCTTCAAGAATGACGCCATTAACAGTTCGAGCATCATCTTCCGGTAGATGCCAGTTAAAGGCTTTGTTAATTTCTCGCACGTTGGCGGTGCCATCGATAATCACCGAACCGTCGTTTTGCGGCGTGACCTCTTCGGCAAGTGTTGGCGACATCGACGTAGTGAAATCGCCGACAATCTCTTCCAGAATATCTTCAACCGTCACCAGCCCCTGAATGTCTCCATACTCGTTGACGACCAGGCCGACTTTCTTTTTGTTGCGCTGAAACTTGACCAGCTGCGTGCTGAGTGGCGTGCCTTCCGGGACAAAATAGATCTCGTCCGCGGCGCGTAGCATGGTTTCTTTGGTGAACTCTTTTTTCTCCGACATCAACCGCCAGGCTTCACGCACACGCAGCATACTGATGGCGTCGTCCAGCGAATCACGGTAGAGCACGATGCGCCCGTGAGGTGAGTGGGAGAGTTGGCGCAGAATCGATTTCCAGTCATCGTTGATATCAATACCGATAATTTCACTGCGTGGCACCATGATGTCATCGACAGTCATTTTTTCCAGATCGAGTACCGAAAGCAGCATATCCTGATTGCGACGGGAAATTTGTGAGCGCGATTCGTGCACGATGGTGCGCAACTCTTCTTTGCTCAAAGAGCCGCTAACCACGATATCGGTTTTGATGCCCATCATGCGCATTAACATGCGGGTAATAGCATTCAGCAACCAGACCAGCGGCATCATCAAAATTTGCAGCGGAGCCAGCAGAAAACTACTCGGATAGGCGACTTTTTCCGGGTACAGCGCGGCAATGGTTTTCGGCAATACTTCAGCAAAAACCAGTACGACAAAAGTCAGCACTCCAGTCGCAATTGCCACGCCCGCATCGCCGTACAAACGCATCCCAACAATAGTGCCGAGCGCTGAGGCAAGAATATTGACCAGGTTATTGCCGATTAACACCAGGCTAATCAGGCGGTCTGGCTTACGCAGCAATTTTTCGACGCGTTTGGCCGAGCGATTGCCCTGTTTTGCCATATGCCGCAGACGATAGCGGTTGAGTGTCATCATTCCGGTTTCGGACCCGGAAAAATAGGCTGAAATGACCACCATGATGATCAGAATAATGATCAACGTAGTAGTAGAAATGTGTTCCAGGGGAAACTCCTTTTCTGGGTTTAGCTGATTAACTGCTGAACAATTCGGCTGCCGAAGTAGGCCAGTGTCAGAATGACTGCACCCGCGACGTTAAACCAGACGACGCGGCGTCCACGCCATCCTTCATGATAATGTCCCCACAGCAGCACAATATAGACAAACCACGCCACGATAGAGAGCACAGCCTTGTCGATATTTTCCATGCTAAATAAGTTGTGCATGTAGAACAGGCCAGTGCAAAGAGTAAGCGTTAACAGCACCACGCCAATCTGCGTAATGTGGAACATTTTACGCTCGATACTCATCAATGGCGGCATTTCCTGACTGAATGCCAACTTTTTGTTCTTCAGTTGGTAATCAATCCATGCCAGTTGCAACGCGTACAGGGCGGCAATTATCAGCGTGGCGTAGGAAAAGAGCGATAAGCCAATGTGCACCAGCATCCCGGGCGTGGCTTCCAGATGGGTGATGTATTCATTGGGCATGAAGGTCGCCAGCGCCAGGTTGATAAGTGCAAAGGCATAGACAATGGGTAGCAGCAACCAGCCACGATTGCGAGAAGCCACAATGGTCATTACCGTACAGATCATCAAACTGACCAATGAACCAACATTCAGCAGGCTGAGGTTTTGTCCGCTATCACCGTCGGGCAGGATGCGGGCTTCCAGAGCGATTGCGTGGCAGACCAGCGCGATGACCGCAGAAATAATAGCCATGCGCCGCCAGCCGCCGTTTTTTTGCAGCAGACCGGGAACAATCAGCGCAAGACTGACGGAGTAGGCGACAAGCGCGAGCAGAGCAAAAACGGGCATAGTAATGTCGACAGTTTGAGCAATAAGAAAGAGAAGCAGTATAGCGTCAGGTGAACGCTGCTCCAACCGTTGCATAACAACAAAGACGCCTTCATGTTATACTGCGGCAAAATACTGATGATGTGTCGCGATTGCGGCCAACCGTTTCCACCCCAGGCGAGAGACAATGTTTGATAATTTAACCGATCGTTTGTCGCGCACGCTGCGCAATATCAGTGGCCGTGGACGCCTCACTGAAGACAACGTAAAAGATACGCTGCGCGAAGTGCGCATGGCGCTGCTGGAGGCGGACGTCGCTCTGCCGGTAGTGCGTGAGTTTATCAATCGCGTAAAAGAGAAAGCGGTTGGTCATGAAGTTAATAAGAGCCTGACGCCGGGGCAGGAGTTCGTCAAAATCGTCCGTAACGAGCTGGTTGCGGCGATGGGCGAAGAGAACCAGACCCTGAATCTGGCTGCGCAACCGCCTGCGGTCGTGCTGATGGCGGGCCTGCAAGGTGCCGGTAAAACAACCAGCGTGGGCAAACTCGGTAAGTTCCTGCGCGAGAAGCACAAGAAGAAAGTGCTGGTTGTTTCTGCCGACGTTTATCGTCCGGCGGCAATCAAACAGCTTGAGACGTTGGCAGAGCAGGTGGGCGTTGATTTCTTCCCTTCTGATGTTGGTCAGAAACCGGTAGATATCGTTAACGCGGCGCTGAAAGAAGCCAAACTGAAATTCTACGACGTTCTGCTGGTGGATACCGCCGGTCGTCTGCACGTTGACGAAGCGATGATGGACGAGATCAAACAAGTCCATGCGTCGATTAATCCGGTTGAAACCCTGTTTGTGGTCGATGCCATGACCGGTCAGGATGCGGCCAATACGGCAAAAGCATTCAATGAAGCGTTACCGCTTACCGGTGTAGTGTTGACCAAAGTGGACGGCGATGCCCGCGGCGGTGCGGCGCTCTCTATTCGTCACATCACTGGCAAACCGATCAAGTTCCTCGGTGTTGGCGAGAAAACCGAGGCGCTGGAGCCGTTCCACCCGGACCGTATCGCTTCCCGTATTCTCGGCATGGGCGATGTTCTGTCGCTGATCGAAGATATCGAAAGCAAAGTTGACCGTGCGCAGGCAGAGAAATTAGCCAGCAAGCTGAAAAAAGGCGACGGCTTCGATCTCAACGACTTCCTTGAGCAGCTGCGCCAGATGAAAAATATGGGCGGCATGGCCAGCCTAATGGGCAAGCTGCCGGGCATGGGGCAGATCCCGGATAACGTCAAGTCGCAGATGGACGATAAAGTGCTGGTGCGTATGGAAGCCATCATCAACTCGATGACGATGAAAGAGCGCGCTAAGCCAGAAATCATCAAAGGTTCGCGTAAACGCCGTATTGCTGCCGGTTGCGGTATGCAGGTGCAGGACGTTAACCGTCTTCTGAAACAGTTCGACGACATGCAGCGCATGATGAAGAAAATGAAGAAGGGCGGAATGGCGAAGATGATGAGAAGCATGAAAGGGATGATGCCACCGGGATTTCCTGGTCGCTAAATGACCTTATGCGACAGAGTTATTAACTGCTGATTGCATTTTCTCCAGAAATCAGTAAAATTTTCGGGCTTTTAATATGACACCGGACTCCGTTCCTCGATGGGGTCCGGTTGTTTTATTCACACAAGAGGATGTTATGGTAACTATTCGTTTAGCACGTCACGGCGCTAAAAAGCGTCCGTTCTACCAGGTTGTTGTCGCTGACAGCCGTAATGCACGCAACGGTCGCTTCATCGAGCGCGTTGGTTTCTTCAACCCAATCGCTAGCGAAAAAGAAGAAGGCACTCGCCTGGATCTGGATCGCATCGCTCACTGGGTTGGCCAGGGCGCAACTATTTCTGATCGCGTTGCTGCGCTGATCAAAGAAGTAAACAAAGCAGCTTAATCTGTCACGGTGGTCATGATGAGCAAACAACTCACCGCGCAAGCACCTGTTGATCCCATCGTTTTGGGAAAAATGGGTTCGTCTTACGGTATTCGTGGGTGGCTCAGAGTGTTTTCTTCCACCGAAGACGCCGAAAGCATTTTTGACTATCAGCCCTGGTTTATCCAGAAGGCGGGTCAGTGGCAGCAAGTCCAGCTGGAAAGCTGGAAGCACCACAATCAGGACATGATCATCAAGCTGAAAGGCGTTGACGATCGTGATGCGGCGAACCTTCTGACGAATTGTGAAATTGTCGTGGATTCATCGCAACTGCCTCAGCTTGAAGAGGGCGACTACTACTGGAAAGACCTGATGGGCTGCCAGGTAGTAACCACTGAAGGCTACGATCTCGGTAAAGTCATTGACATGATGGAAACCGGATCCAATGACGTTCTCGTCATTAAGGCAAACCTGAAAGATGCGTTTGGTATCAAGGAACGTCTCGTACCGTTCCTCGATGGGCAGGTTATCAAGAAAGTCGATCTCACTACTCGTTCAATCGAAGTAGATTGGGATCCTGGTTTTTAAACCACCGGATAAACGGTAAAAGACGGCGCTATGTGGATTGGCATAATTAGCCTGTTTCCTGAAATGTTCCGCGCAATTACCGATTACGGGGTAACTGGCCGGGCAGTTAAAAATGGCCTGCTGAGCATCCAGAGCTGGAGTCCTCGCGACTTCACGCATGACCGGCACCGTACCGTGGACGATCGTCCTTACGGTGGCGGACCGGGGATGTTAATGATGGTGCAACCTTTGCGGGACGCCATTCATGCAGCAAAAGCCGCGGCGGGTGAAGGCGCAAAGGTGATTTATCTGTCACCACAGGGACGCAAGCTTGATCAAGCGGGCGTCAGCGAACTGGCAACGAATCAAAAATTGATTCTGGTGTGCGGTCGCTACGAAGGTATAGATGAGCGCGTGATCCAAACCGAAATTGACGAAGAATGGTCAATCGGCGATTACGTTCTCAGTGGTGGTGAGTTACCAGCAATGACGCTGATTGACTCTGTTTCCCGGTTTATTCCGGGAGTACTGGGACATGAAGCCTCAGCAACGGAAGATTCCTTTGCTGAAGGATTGCTGGATTGCCCGCACTATACGCGGCCTGAGGTGTTAGAAGGGATGGAAGTTCCGTCAGTGTTACTGTCGGGCAACCATGCCGAGATACGTCGCTGGCGTTTGAAACAGTCGCTGGGCCGTACCTGGCTTAGAAGACCTGAACTTCTGGAAAACCTGGCTCTGACTGAAGAGCAAGCAAGGTTGCTGGCGGAGTTCAAAACGGAACACGCACAACAGCAACATAAACATGATGGGATGGCGTAAGCCCCCGAGATATCAGTTTACCCAGGATAAGAGATTAAATTATGAGCAACATTATTAAGCAACTTGAACAAGAGCAGATGAAGCAGGACGTACCTTCCTTCCGTCCGGGTGATACCGTGGAAGTGAAAGTATGGGTTGTTGAAGGTTCCAAAAAACGTCTGCAGGCATTCGAGGGCGTGGTTATCGCTATTCGTAACCGCGGTCTGCACTCTGCATTCACTGTTCGTAAAATTTCCAACGGCGAAGGCGTTGAGCGTGTCTTCCAGACTCACTCTCCGGTAGTTGACAGCATTTCTGTCAAACGTCGTGGTGCTGTTCGTAAAGCTAAACTGTACTACCTGCGTGAGCGTACTGGTAAGGCTGCTCGTATCAAAGAGCGTCTTAACTAAGATTTCGCTTAAGCGACATCCTGTTAAGAAGGGCTGGCCAATTGGCTGGCCCTTTTTTTATTTATTGAAATTGCGTTTACGGTGCACTAATCACCACAGCGACGCGGCGGTTCTCGGCGCGACCCTGTGCGGTCTTGTTACTGGCGATGGGGTATTTTTTCCCTAAGCCCTGAGTGGTGAGATTGCTGCGAGGAATTTGTCCACCTTCTGCCCACGCATCGGCGACGACATTTGCCCGCTTCAGCGATAAAGCTTCGTTGTAACTGTCTTCGCCGTAATTGTCGGTATGTCCATCCATACGGGCATGGGTTAAGCCCGTGGAGGTCAGTTTTGCGGCCATGGTCTGGATCTGTTGCTGACTTTCCGGGAGCAGTTTGTAGTCATTTTTAGCAAACAGAATGGTATCAGATAAGCCCAGCGACCAGTCGCCAGCGGATTCAGTAAAACCATAAGACTGCATAGCGGCGACTTGTTCTGGAGTAAACTTCCCTTGTGGTGACTGGCAGCCAGTCAGTATCAGTGAAGAGAACACCAGGGGAACTACCAGTTGCTTTATCATGTAGATATTTCCTTGTTATTTCACCAGCTTTTTAGCGCGCTGGTGTTTGGCCTGATACATATTATGGTCGGCCAGCTCTTGTAATTTTTCGGCGGAGACGTGCTCAATGGTCATCGCGTAACCAATGCTTAATGTCATAGTGGTTTGATGGCCATTATTAAGATCGAATGGTCGATTAAAAATTTGTGTCAGTGCCGTGCAAATCCGCTGCACTTCAGATTCTGATTGCACGCCATAGAGGACCATAGCGAATTCATCGCCGCCAATGCGGTATGCCTGATGTCGCAGCCCACCAAATTCAGCTAATCGTTTTGCCACTTCAATTAAGACCTGATCTCCCGTCGCATGACCCCAGGTATCATTGATATATTTGAAATTATCGCCATCAAGAAACAGTAATGCCGACGTTTTTCGGGCATCAGTACTGTTCATCAACGTGTTGATGCCGCTACGAAACGCTGCGCGGTTAGCCAGCCCGGTTAATGGGTCATGTAGCGCGGTACGTAGAAGCTGCGCATTTTTGGCCTGTAAACGAAGCTGCCACTCTTCCATTTCATCTAGCAGACTGTTGAAGTCGAGAGCGAAGCGGTGAAACTCTGCGATACGTTCTTCCGAAACTCGTCGGGAAAAATTGCGGTTGGAACGCACATCATGTACGACATCGGTGATGTTTTTTAACGCTTCAACCAGACCATTGTGCAAATGGCGGGTGAGGGTAATCGCGATGCCTGATGCCAGCAGAATACATGCAGTCAGGACAGCGAGTGAAAACCAGATAAAATGGCTAATTGAGCTGTCGCGTGCGGTTAACTGCACTTCGCCAATGGTTTCGCCATTGTGGCGAATCGGCTGAATGACGGGAGCCGGAAAGAGCCAGTGACTAATGAAATTACTGAAGGTATCTCCCGGTTCTCTGGCAGTGTAGTGCCAGGAAGCAATAATGTTTTGCTGATTATCACGCACTTCTGCGGTTGAAAATTGGCCTTGCTGACCTAGTGCGGCCAGAGTTTCTGTTGCTGCAGGACCATCGGCAAAAACGACCGCAGCTTCCAGGCTGTAAGTCATTGTTGCAGCGGTTAGTGCCAGGTTTTTTTGCGCGTATTGTTTCAGGGTTAGCACTGACGTCACGGAAAGCAGCAGCCAGATCAGCGTCATAGTGATAAATATGCTGGTCATGCTGATGTTGCGTAATGCTCTTTTAAACGTGGGGCGCTTATGAAGAGAATTATCGTTATCCATCGTTTTTCTTCCGTGCGAGCATTAAGACATCCGGGTTGACCTTAACACCACTACGCGATAAGGCATCCAGGTTTACGGCAAACCTGACGTTATTATTGTTGATGACCAGACAAAATGCGCTGCCAATAATGCACTCGGTATTTTGTTCGGCAATTAATAATAACGCCTTAGACGGATATTGTTCGATTAATTCTGTCTGGAATGTCGGTGACTCGCTGCCAAAATAAAAACCATTGCAGCCTGAAATCATCGCCTCTTGTTTGTTGTTAACGATGACAGGCTGGTAAGGCAAAGGCGTCGCACCTTTCTCTTGCAGGGCGGTGCTAAATCGTGAAGATGAAAAAATACATAGTCTTGGTGGACCAGATACCGTCGGCCAGCGAGTGTAGCTTACGATACCGGAAACCATTAAACGCACATTTTTCGTAACGTCAGTGGTTTCCTGAGCGAGTAATGGCGCGCCTGCCAGAAGGAATAGCAGCAGTAAGAACAGTAGGTGAGAAAAGCGCATTCAGGGATCCTCACCATCTTCGCTCGAAACGCATCGAAAATTTTTCAGAATGTTCATTAAAATATCATTCTTTTGTGTAGTCGTCATCCAGAAGAGAATTAAAAATCGAATAAGTTAAATCTTATGATTAATTTTGTGGTGGGATTTAAATTAATTAAGTTTCATCGTGCGGGCATTTTCATCAGCTCCTTTTTGCCATACTTCATGCAATTGGCTGGCATTTTCTACATTGTTGCAGCTGGCAGGGAAACTTTTACCGGAAAGCCCTCGGGCATAAGTAAAATCGACCTGGCAGGTTTTCTTTTGCCCTTCGGCATATCCTTTAAGATATATCCCCCGATCAGCCTGTGAATCGTTAAAAGCATCGTCATTTTTTATAGCAACGCCTGATATCGCATCTTCCATACCAACATCATACCAGTCAGTGCTGGTCAAGGTTGGTGCGTGAGTATAGGGATCAATCTGACAGCCGCTAACAACCAAAGCTAACAAAGGGGCGATAAAGTGTTTCATTGTTTTTTCTCCTTTTTCAAAGCATAGCGGATTGTTTTTATTGTGTGTGTAAATTTATTTGTACATTTATTGGTGGTTAAAACGTATATGAGTTGCTGGTGTAAACTATTATTTACGAAATATGGATTGAAATCTTTACTTGTTGTGATATCGTTGCGTCATCCTCGCTGAGGATCAACTATCGCAAACGAGCATAAACAGGATCGCCATCATGCAAAAAGACGCGCTGAACAACGTACATATTACCGACGAACAGGTTCTGATGACCCCGGAACAGTTGAAGGCAGCTTTTCCATTAAGCCGACAACAAGAGGCCCAGATTGCTGATTCGCGTAAAACTATTTCAGATATCATCGCTGGGCGCGATCCCCGGCTGCTGGTGGTGTGTGGTCCTTGCTCCATTCATGATCCTGAAACCGCACTGGAATATGCTCGTCGATTTAAAGCCCTTGCCGCAGAGGTCAGCGATAGTCTCTACTTGGTGATGCGCGTCTATTTTGAAAAGCCCCGTACCACTGTTGGTTGGAAAGGGTTGATTAACGATCCACATATGGATGGCTCCTTTGATGTTGAAACAGGATTAAAGATTGCACGTAAGTTGCTGTTGGAACTGGTAGATATGGGATTACCGTTGGCGACGGAAGCGTTAGATCCAAACAGCCCGCAATATTTGGGTGATCTGTTTAGCTGGTCGGCAATTGGTGCTCGTACCACGGAATCGCAAACGCACCGTGAAATGGCATCCGGGCTTTCCATGCCGGTTGGTTTTAAAAACGGCACTGATGGCAGTCTGGCGACAGCAATTAATGCTATGCGTGCCGCTGCACAACCGCATCGCTTTGTTGGTATTAATCAGGCAGGGCAGGTGGCGCTGCTGCAAACTCAGGGTAATCCGGACGGACATGTGATTCTGCGTGGCGGAAAAGCACCGAACTATAGCCCGGCGGATATCGCGCAATGTGAAAAAGAGATGGAACAGGCGGGACTGCGCCCCTCACTGATGGTAGATTGCAGCCACGGTAATTCCAATAAAGATTATCGCCGTCAGCCTGCGGTGGCAGAATCCGTGGTTGCCCAAATCAAAGATGGCAATCGCTCAATTATTGGTCTGATGATCGAAAGTAACATCCACGAAGGCAATCAGTCTTCCGAGCAACCACGCAGTGAAATGAAATACGGTGTATCCGTAACAGATGCCTGCATAAGCTGGGAAATGACCGATGCCTTGCTGCGTGAAATTCATCAGGATCTGAATGGGCAGCTGACGGCACGCGTGGCTTAAGAGGTTTATTATGGTTGCTGAGTTGACCGCATTACGCGATCAAATTGATGAAGTCGATAAAGAGCTGCTGAATTTATTAGCAAAGCGTCTGGAACTGGTTGCTGAAGTCGGTGAAGTGAAAAGCCGCTTTGGGTTACCCATTTATGTACCGGAGCGCGAGGCATCCATGCTGGCCTCGCGGCGCGCAGAGGCGGAAGCTCTCGGCGTTCCGCCAGATCTGATTGAAGATGTTCTGCGTCGGGTAATGCGTGAGTCCTACTCCAGCGAAAACGACAAAGGATTTAAAACGCTTTGTCCTTCACTACGTCCGGTAGTCATTGTTGGTGGCGGTGGTCAGATGGGGCGCATGTTCGAGAAGATGCTGACACTCTCGGGTTATCAGGTGCGGATTCTGGAGCAACATGACTGGGATCGCGCGGCTGAGATTGTTGCCGATGCCGGTATGGTGATTGTCAGTGTACCGATTCATGTTACTGAACAAGTCATTGGCAAATTACCACGTTTACCGCAAGACTGTATTCTGGTCGATCTGGCATCAGTGAAGAATGGACCATTACAGGCCATGCTGGCGGCGCATGATGGTCCAGTGCTGGGGCTTCACCCGATGTTTGGTCCGGATAGCGGCAGCCTGGCGAAGCAGGTCGTGGTCTGGTGTGATGGACGTCAGCCAGAAGCGTACCAATGGTTTCTTGAACAAATTCAGGTCTGGGGCGCGCGACTGCATCGCATTAGCGCCGTTGAACATGATCAGAATATGGCGTTTATCCAGGCGTTGCGCCACTTTGCCACTTTTGCTTATGGCCTGCATCTGGCAGAAGAAAATGTTCAGCTTGAGCAGCTTCTGGCACTCTCTTCGCCCATATATCGTCTTGAGTTGGCGATGGTCGGGCGACTGTTTGCCCAGGATCCGCAGCTTTATGCCGATATTATTATGTCTTCAGAACGTAATCTGGCGTTGATCAAACGTTACTATAAGCGTTTTGGTGAGGCGATTGAGTTGCTGGAGCAGGGCGATAAGCAGGCGTTTATTGACAGCTTCCGCAAGGTGGAGCACTGGTTCGGCGATTACGCACAACGCTTCCAGAATGAAAGCCGCGTATTATTGCGTCAGGCGAACGATAGCCGCCAGTAATAACTCTGTGCCGGATGATTCACATCATCCGGCTTTTTTCATCAGGTTGGATCAACAGGCACTACGTTTTCACTTGGGTAACAACCCAATACCTTCATTGAACGGGTGATTTCTCCTAACTCTTTTAACGCCTTTTGCATTTCCACGGATTCAAGATTGGCCTGAATATCCAGATAAAACATCTCTTCCCACGGATTACCGTGAATCGGACGTGATTCCAGACGGGTCATAATCAGATTGTGGTTGCGCAATACCAGCAACGCTTCAACCAGAGCACCAGCTTGTTGTCCGGTAGCCATTAACAGTGTGGTTTTTGCCGGAACCTGGTCAGACACGTTAATGGCTTTACGTGCCAGCACCACAAATCGGGTGAAGTTTTGTCGTTGATTCGCCTCAATGCGCTCCAGTACCTGTAAACCGTACAAGGAACCGCCAGCTTCGCTCCCCAGCGCAGCGACATGTGGTGATTTTGCCTGTGCAACTTTTTCCATTGCCGCAGACGTACTCTCGGTATATTCAATCTTCCAGTGCGGGTAACGGTTAAGGAATTTGCTGCATTGCTGGAACGGCTGCGGGTGGCTGTAGACCGTGTTGATAGTCGATAAATCGGTGGTGCCGGAAACCAGCAAACAATGGTCGATAGTTAACGTCATCTCGCCAACAATCGACAAGCTGGTATGTTGCAGCAGATCGTAAACGTCGTTTATGGCACCGGAGCTGGTATTTTCAATCGGTACGACAGCATAGTCGGCCTGGCCGGTTTCCACCTGATTAAAAATATCGGCAAATTTGGCGCAGCCGCTTTCAATGAATTGCTCAAAGTGACGGGCAGCGTACTGGCGCGCCGCAAGATGTGAATAAGAGCCTTTGGGCCCGAGAAAAGCAATGCGGGCTGAGTGCGGATTAATTTTATTGAGATGCTGCTGGAGTAAAGCCTGCTGAGTTAATACGGAATCTTCAATGATGAGCTGGAACAGGCGAGTAATGTAGTGGGCATCCAGATGGTGTGTTTTACCAAGCGTAATTAATCTTTCCAGCAAATCGCGCTCACGATCGATATCACGCACCGGGCGATGTGAAAGCAGTTTGGCTTTTCCCACCTCAACGGCTAGCTCGCGCCGCTCAGCCAGTAACGCCAGCAATTTTTCGTCCAGCGTGCTAATTTTCTCGCGCAGCGCCAGTAACGGGTTTTCCGATGTCATAGTGTTGCCTTTTTTGTTATCAATAAAAAAGGCCTCCCGATTTGGGAGGCCTTATTGTTCGTCTTCGCATTCTGTTTCACACGACGAAACGCCTCCCATTCAGGGGAAGGTAAAAAAGAATGCGAAGAAAAACGGCGTTTGTTTCATGTTTGTTTCCTTAAGCGACTTCAGTACAGTACCCGTACTGTTTTCATGCTGTCAACAAAAAACGCGCCCGAAGGCGCGTTGGCGATACACTCAATATAAAGGACTACTCTTCTTCAACTTCTTCGACGAAGTTGGCGTCTTTCACCGACGTTGCGGCACGACGTGCTTCGCCTTTGTGCTGCAGTTTATTGAGCTGCCGTTCCAGCTTGTTGATCAATTCGTTAATAGCGGTGTACATATCTTCATGTTTACCACTGGCAACCAGAACGCCGTTAGGTGTATTGATAGTGGCGTCAGCAACGAACCCCTGTGGTTCCTTGGACAGAATGATATGCGGATTAATCAGGTGCGTTTGCCATTTTTCCAGTTTGGCGAGACGGTCTTCGACATGTTGGCGGATTGCCGGAGTAATTTCCATTTGTTTGCTGGTAATGTTCATTGTCATAAATTTTACCTCTTGTCTTCCCGTCTTGGTGAATTCAGCATACCGCTCCTGATGTCAAAATGTGTGATGAAAATCTCATAATTTTGTCACTTTTTGTCAACGAAGTTTTTTTGTGAGAAATCGCAGGAAGAGGTGTTTTTTTACTTGAGGAATGTCTCAAAGCGAGCCATATTTGATAGGATCAGTCGCGACTGAATCGCTTTAGTTAGCGTTCAAATCGAATAAAAAAACGGCAGCTCCAGGGCTGCCGTTTTGCGTATATCACACCAGTTAAGTGTTGCTGCTGTTAGCGGCAATAATTTTCGCGACTTTTTCAGCCTGAGCGTTCATCTGCATCTGGCGGTAAGCATTTTCCATCAGCGGCAGCGCATCACGCGTAGCCTGGGTATCCGGGTAGTCACGCAGCATGCCTTCGACGCGGTTGACGACGGCAACCCATGCGCCACGTTCGGTGTAGTACTCTGCAACGGAGTATTCATATTTCGCCAGACGATCTTTCAGGAACACCAGACGTTTGGTTGCATCAGTGGTGTACTGGCTGTTTGGATAGCCGCGCACCAGTTTGGAAAAGTCACTAAATGCAGCTCGAGCATGTTGAGGATCGCGATCGCTACGGTCAACGCCAAAGAACCCTTGCAGCGCACTGTCATCCAGCGCCATATTGGTCAGGCCACGCATGTACATGACATAATCGATATTCGGATGGGTCGGGTTGAGGCGAATAAAACGATCGATGGCAGCCTGTGCTAACGGCAGATCGGCGTTTTTATAGTAGGCGTAGATGAGATCCAGCTGCACCTGCTGCGAATACGGACCAAACGGATAGCGATTATCTAACGCTTCCAGTTGCGTTATTGCCTGTCTCCAGTTACCGTCCTGCAGCTTTTGTTGTGCAGTCGCGTAAATTTCATTTGGCGGATTATCAGGTACTTCTTCCTTTGACCCCGAGCAACCCGCCAAAAACAGGCTTAGTGTGGCGGCTGCCACCAGATATTTCATGCGCGTCATGACGTTTTGACTTTCCTCAAAATGTAATACGGGAGATTCTCTGTTCCTGCTCCCGGTTAAGACCAGCTACAATAGCACACTATATTAAACGGCAAAGCCGTAAAACCCCAACGATAAACGAAGAAGCAGTATATATGGCACAACGAGTAGAACTCACTGCAACAGTGTCCGAAAACCAACTCGGTCAACGCTTAGATCAGGCTTTAGCCGAAATGTTCCCGGATTATTCACGTTCGCGAATAAAAGAATGGATCCTCGACCAGCGCGTGCTGGTTAACGGCAAAGTTTGTGATAAGCCGAAAGAAAAAGTATTGGGTGGCGAGCTGGTGGCCATCAACGCCGAGATTGAAGAAGAAGCGCGTTTTGAACCGCAGGATATCCCGCTGGATATCGTCTATGAAGATGAAGACATTATCGTCATTAATAAACCGCGCGACCTGGTGGTACATCCTGGCGCGGGTAACCCGGATGGCACGGTATTGAATGCGTTGCTTCATTACTATCCGCCCATTGCCGATGTACCGCGTGCGGGTATTGTCCATCGTCTGGATAAAGACACCACTGGCCTCATGGTTGTGGCAAAAACCGTTCCAGCCCAGACGCGCCTGGTGGAATCTCTGCAACGACGTGAAATTACTCGTGAGTATGAAGCGGTAGCAATTGGTCATATGACTGCTGGTGGCACGGTGGACGAGCCAATCAGTCGCCATCCGACCAAACGAACTCATATGGCGGTGCATCCGATGGGCAAACCGGCGGTCACTCACTATCGCATTATGGAACACTTCCGTGTGCACACGCGTCTGCGGCTGCGTCTGGAAACTGGACGTACGCACCAGATCCGCGTGCATATGGCCCATATAACCCATCCGCTGGTGGGCGATCCGGTTTATGGTGGCCGTCCGCGTCCGCCAAAAGGTGCTTCGGAAGCGTTTATCTCCACGCTGCGTAAGTTTGATCGTCAGGCGCTTCATGCAACCATGCTGCGTCTTTATCACCCGATCTCCGGCATTGAAATGGAATGGCATGCACCTATTCCACAAGATATGGTGGAGCTGATTGAGGTGATGCGCGCCGATTTCGAAGAGCATAAGGATGAAGTGGACTGGTTATGAGTAAGCTGATTGTCCCGCAGTGGCCGCTGCCAAAAGGTGTTGCGGCCTGTAGCTCTACCCGTGTCGGCGGCGTGAGCTTGCCGCCCTACGACTCGCTCAACCTCGGTGCTCATTGTGGTGATAACCCGGAGCACGTCGAGGAAAATCGCAAGCGGCTTTTTGCTGCGGGTAATTTGCCTTCAAAACCGGTCTGGCTTGAGCAGGTACACGGTAAAGATGTGCTTAAGCTTACTGGCGAACCTTATACCTCAAAACGGGCGGATGCCTCGTATAGCAACACACCCGGCACGGTTTGTGCCGTAATGACAGCCGATTGCCTGCCTGTGCTGTTTTGCAATCGGGCAGGAACGGAAGTCGCGGCTGCCCATGCTGGCTGGCGTGGACTGTGCGCAGGCGTGCTGGAAGAGACGGTTTCCTGCTTTGCCGATAAGCCCGAAAACATTCTTGCCTGGTTGGGGCCGGCAATCGGTCCACGCGCGTTTGAAGTGGGGCCGGAGGTTCGCGAGGCGTTTATGGAAGTAGACGCCAACGCGAGTACAGCTTTCATTCAGCATGGTGATAAGTATCTGGCGGATATTTATCAGCTTGCCCGACAGCGTCTGGCGAGCGTTGGTGTTGAGCAAATTTTCGGCGGCGACCGTTGTACATATACGGAAAATGAGACTTTCTTCTCTTATCGTCGCGACAAGATCACCGGTCGTATGGCAAGTTTCATTTGGCTGATATAACCTAAAGAATCAAGACGATCCGGTACGCGTGATTTTCTTTTCACATTAATCTGGTCAATAACCTTGAATAATTGAGGGATGACCTCATTTAATCTCCAGTAGCAACTTTGATCCGTTATGGGAGGAGTTATGCGTCTGGATCGTCTTACTAATAAATTCCAGCTTGCTCTTGCCGATGCCCAATCACTTGCACTCGGGCACGACAACCAATTCATCGAACCACTTCATTTAATGAGCGCCCTGCTGAATCAGGAAGGGGGTTCGGTTAGTCCTTTATTAACATCTGCTGGCATCAATGCTGGCCAGTTGCGCACAGATATCACTCAGGCATTAAACCGTTTACCACAGGTTGAAGGTACAGGTGGCGATGTCCAGCCATCACAGGATCTGGTGCGCGTTCTTAATCTTTGCGACAAGCTGGCGCAAAAACGTGGTGATAACTTTATCTCGTCAGAACTGTTCGTTCTGGCGGCACTTGAGTCTCGCGGCACGCTGGCCGATATCCTGAAAGCAGCAGGGGCGACCACCGCCAACATTACTCAAGCGATTGAACAAATGCGCGGAGGTGAAAGCGTGAACGATCAAGGAGCTGAAGACCAACGTCAGGCTTTGAAAAAATACACCATCGACCTTACCGAACGAGCCGAACAAGGCAAACTCGATCCGGTGATTGGTCGTGATGAAGAAATTCGCCGTACCATTCAGGTACTGCAACGTCGTACTAAAAATAACCCGGTGCTGATTGGTGAACCTGGTGTTGGTAAAACTGCCATCGTTGAAGGTCTGGCGCAGCGTATTATCAATGGCGAAGTGCCGGAAGGGCTGAAAGGCCGCCGCGTACTGGCGCTGGATATGGGCGCGCTGGTGGCTGGGGCGAAATATCGCGGTGAGTTTGAAGAACGTTTAAAAGGCGTGCTTAACGATCTCTCCAAACAGGAAGGCAACGTCATCCTGTTTATCGACGAATTACATACTATGGTTGGCGCAGGTAAAGCCGATGGCGCAATGGACGCCGGGAATATGCTGAAACCGGCACTGGCGCGTGGTGAACTGCACTGTGTGGGTGCTACGACGCTGGACGAATATCGCCAGTACATCGAAAAAGATGCTGCGTTGGAACGTCGCTTCCAGAAAGTGTTTGTTGCCGAGCCTTCTGTTGAAGACACCATTGCTATTCTGCGTGGCCTGAAAGAACGTTACGAGCTGCACCACCATGTGCAAATTACTGACCCGGCAATTGTTGCAGCGGCGACATTGTCTCATCGCTACATTGCTGACCGTCAGCTGCCGGATAAAGCCATCGACCTGATCGATGAAGCAGCATCCAGCATTCGTATGCAGATTGACTCAAAACCGGAAGAACTCGACCGACTCGATCGTCGTATCATCCAGCTCAAACTGGAACAACAGGCGTTAATGAAAGAGTCTGATGAAGCCAGTAAAAAACGCCTGGATATGCTCAACGAAGAACTGAGCGACAAAGAACGTCAGTACTCCGAGTTAGAAGAAGAGTGGAAAGCAGAGAAAGCGTCGCTCTCTGGTACACAGACCATTAAAGCGGAACTGGAGCAGGCGAAAATCGCCATTGAACAGGCTCGCCGTGTGGGTGACCTGGCGCGGATGTCTGAACTGCAATACGGCAAAATCCCGGAACTGGAAAAGCAACTGGAAGCCGCAACGCAGCTCGAAGGCAAAACTATGCGTCTGTTGCGTAATAAAGTGACCGACGCCGAAATTGCTGAAGTGCTGGCGCGTTGGACGGGGATTCCGGTTTCTCGCATGATGGAAAGCGAGCGCGAAAAACTGCTGCGTATGGAGCAAGAACTGCACCAGCGCGTTATTGGTCAGAACGAAGCGGTTGATGCGGTATCTAACGCTATTCGTCGTAGCCGTGCGGGGCTGGCGGATCCAAATCGCCCGATTGGTTCATTCCTGTTCCTCGGCCCAACTGGTGTGGGGAAAACTGAACTTTGTAAGGCGCTGGCGAACTTTATGTTTGATAGCGACGAGGCGATGGTCCGTATCGATATGTCCGAGTTTATGGAGAAACACTCGGTGTCTCGTCTGGTTGGTGCGCCTCCGGGATATGTCGGTTATGAAGAAGGTGGCTACCTGACCGAAGCGGTGCGTCGTCGTCCGTATTCCGTCATCCTGCTGGATGAAGTGGAAAAAGCGCATCCGGATGTCTTCAACATTCTGTTGCAGGTACTGGATGATGGGCGTCTGACTGACGGGCAGGGGAGAACGGTCGACTTCCGTAATACGGTTGTCATTATGACCTCTAACCTCGGTTCCGATTTGATTCAGGAACGCTTCGGTGAACTGGATTATGCGCACATGAAAGAGCTGGTGCTCGGTGTGGTAAGCCATAACTTCCGTCCGGAATTCATTAACCGTATCGATGAAGTGGTGGTCTTCCATCCGCTGGGTGAACAGCACATTGCGTCGATTGCGCAGATTCAGTTGAAACGTCTGTACAAACGTCTGGAAGAACGTGGTTATGAAATCCACATTTCTGACGAGGCGCTGAAACTGCTGAGCGAGAACGGTTACGATCCGGTCTATGGTGCACGTCCTCTGAAACGAGCTATCCAGCAGCAGATCGAAAACCCGCTGGCACAGCAAATACTGTCTGGTGAATTGGTTCCGGGTAAAGTTATTCGCCTGGAAGTTAATGAAGACCGGATCGTCGCCGTCCAGTAAATAAGACAAGCGAGTCCTTCGGGGCTCGCTTTTTGTCTAATTTCCAACCGGAAATGGTCGTTTTTAAGGTGTTTTGCTTAAGAATTGAACGAACGATAAATTTTTTATATTTTCCGCTTGTCTCTTCAGAATAACTCCCTATAATGCGCCACCACTGACACGGAACAACGGCGAACAAGCCGCCGGGTCAGCGGGATTCTCCTGAGAATTCCGGCAGAGAAAAGCGAAAATAAACGCTTGACTCTGAAAGAGGAAAGCGTAATATACGCCACCTCGCGACAGCGAGCTGAAAGCCGCGTCGCAACTGCTCTTTAACAATTTATCAGACAATCTGTGTGGGCACTCGAAGATACGGATTCTTAACGTCGCAAGACGATAAATGA
>NZ_VATN01000015.1:0-144309 GCF_005781105.1 Escherichia sp. E2586 | reverse complement strand
CGCCGCTTTCTTTTGGGTATAGCGTCGTGGACAGTCATTCATCTTACTGCCGCGCAAAAGCAAAAACCCGCCAGTTTGCACTGGCGGGTTTTCGTTAAAATAGGTGAAACTGACCGATAAGCCGGGTTCTGTCGTGGACAGTCATTCATCTAGGCCAGCAATCGCTCACTGGCTCAAGCAGCCTACCCGGGTTCAGTACGGGCCGTACCTTATGAACCCCTATTTGGCCTTGCTCCGGGTGGAGTTTACCGTGCCACGGACTGTTACCAGCCGCGCGGTGCGCTCTTACCGCACCCTTTCACCCTTACCTGATCCCACTCGCGTGGGCCATCGGCGGTTTGCTCTCTGTTGCACTGGTCGTGGGTTTCCCCCCCAGGCGTTACCTGGCACCCTGCCCTATGGAGCCCGGACTTTCCTCCCCTCCGCCCGTCTCCCCCGAAGAGGACGACGACGAAGCGGCGACTGTCTGGTCAGCTTCGGCGCGCAGTATAGAGGGTTTACACGCCCTTGTCACCCCGCGTTGCGCATTCCAATCGCCAGTGTTGCAGCAATATTGCGCGAAGCTCGGTAAATATTGTCATAAGCCCCGCTGAAAGCTTCATCCAGCGTAACAATACTGTTTAACACGCTGAATACAGCATCGATACCATGCTGGTGCACAACGCCAACATCCTTCGTAAGACTACCCGCAATACCAATTACCGGTTTATTGTATTTCTTCGCCACATTAGCCACCCCAATCGGTACTTTGCCATGGATGCTCTGGCTATCAATGCGCCCTTCTCCGGTGATAACCAGCGTGCAATCATGAATATGTTCTTCCAGATTGAGCGCCGTCGTCACAATCTCAATGCCGCTCTTTAGCTCTGCGCCAAGAAAAGCCATCAACGCCGCGCCCATTCCGCCCGCCGCACCTGCACCGGGGACGTCTTTCACATCAACATGCAGCGATTTTTTGATGACATCAGCATAGTGAGAGAGATTCTTGTCCAGCTCGACAATCGTGGCTTCATTCGCCCCTTTTTGCGGGCCAAAGATCCGCGAAGCGCCACTGTCGCCCACCAGCGGATTGGTGACATCACAGGCGACGCGAATCGTACAATTCTTTAAACGTGGATCGAGGCCACTGATATCAATGGTATTCAGAGTATTAAGACTGCCGCCGCCAAAGCCGATTTCATTGCCATTGGCATCGCTTAACTTCGCTCCCAGCGCCTGCATCATCCCTGCACCGCCATCGTTGGTGGCGCTACCGCCAATACCGATAATGATGCTTGTTGCACCGCTCTCCAGCGCCTGCAGGATTAACTCCCCTGTGCCGCGTGAAGTGGTTACCAGCGGATCACGCTTTTCCGATGGCACCAGCGCCAGCCCACTGGCCGCAGCCATTTCGATAAACGCGGTTTTGCCGTCGCCGGAGATCCCCCAACTGGCATTCACTTTCTCGCCCAGCGGCCCTGTAACCCAGGCGTGACGTTCAGCCCCTTGGGTGGCAGCAATCATCGCTTCCACCGTTCCTTCGCCACCGTCGGCAACAGGAACAGAAACGTACTGTGCATCAGGAAAAATTTCCCGAAATCCTTTTTCTATCGCCTGCGCAACCTCGCTGGCTGATAAACTTTCTTTATAAGAGTCTGGGGCGATTACGATTTTCATACCTTTGCCTGTTACCACATGACGCCGGGGGGCGTTTCTCTTATTCGGCCTGGATTCCAGGCCCGGATAGCAATAAGCCATCCGGGCACGACGTCATTAGCGAGTAACTTCGACTTTCGCCAGTTTTTCGTAGTAGCACGCAAGGGCGCTATGGTCTGCTGTTCCCAGACCATCGGCACGCAGCGCTTGCATCATCTCCATAACCGCAGCCGTCAGCGGCAGTTGCGCGCCAACGCCGTGGGAGGTATCCAGCGCATTCGCCAGATCCTTAATATGCAGATCAATACGGAAACCTGGCTTGAAGTTACGGTCCATCACCATTGGCGCTTTCGCATCCAGCACGGTACTGCCCGCCAGTCCACCACGAATTGCCTGATAAACCAGATCCGGGTTAACGCCTGCTTTGGTTGCCAGCGTCAACGCTTCTGACATCGCGGCAATATTCAGCGCCACAATGACCTGGTTGGCCAGTTTGGTGACGTTGCCTGCACCGATTTCCCCGGTATGTACCACAGACCCCGCCATCGCTTTCATTAAGTCATAGTATTTGTCGAAAATAGCCTTATCGCCACCCACCATCACTGACAGAGTGCCATCAATCGCTTTCGGCTCACCACCGCTAACCGGAGCATCCAGCATATCAATGCCTTTCGCTTTCAGCGCTTCGCTGATTTCACGGCTTGCCAACGGTGCGATAGAACTCATGTCGATCAATACCGTGCCGGGTTTCGCGCCTTCAATAATGCCATTTTCACCCAGCGCCACTTCTTTCACATGAGGAGAGTTTGGCAGCATGGTAATGATGACGTCGCACTGTTCAGCGATCGCTTTAGCCGTAGAAGCTGTTTCTGCACCTGCAGCTATCACTTCTGCGATAACTTCAGGGTTACGGTCAGAAACCACCAGCGAGTAACCTGCTTTCAGAAGGTTTTTACTCATTGGTTTACCCATAATACCCAGGCCAATAAAACCAACTTTCATAGTCATATCAATCATCTCTCTTGTTGCAGTGGTGGTTATTTTTTAAAGGTATCAGCCAGTTTCTGGGTAGCAGAGCGGAACACGCCAAGATCGCTACCAACAGCCACAAACGTCGCGCCCCATTCCAGATAACGACGCGCATCGGCTTCGACCGGTGCGAGGATACCGCTGGGTTTGCCGTGCGCTCTGGCACGGTTAAAAATATGTTGAATCGCTTTTTGTACATCCGGGTGTGATGCATTGCCGAGATGGCCTAATGCCGCAGCCAGATCGCTGGGACCGACGAAGATGCCGTCTACACCTTCGGTAGCGGCGATGGCATCGACGTTATCTACGCCTTGCTGACTTTCAATCTGGACCAGAATGGTGATGTTCTTATTCGACTGAGCGAAATAATCCGCCACGGTGCCAAACATATTGGCACGGTGAGAAACGGAAACGCCGCGAATACCTTCTGGTGGATAACGAGTAGATGCCACTGCTTGTACCGCTTCCTCTTCTGTTTCGACAAATGGAATCAGGAAGTTATAGAAACCGATATCCAGAAGACGCTTAATAATTACCGGTTCGTTGGTCGGCACCCGCACCACTGGCGCGCTGGGGCTACCTTTCAGGGCCATCAGTTGGGGAATAAATGTGGAGATATCGTTTGGCGCATGTTCGCCATCCAGCACCAGCCAGTCAAAGCCAGCCAAACCAAGAACTTCAGTGCTAATCGGGTTAGAGAGAGCTGACCAGCAACCAATTTGTACCTGTTTCGCAGCCAGTGCGGCTTTGAATTTATTGGGAAAAATATCGTTATTCATCGCTTATACCTTTGCTTATTTCTGCAATTCCATACGTTTAATGTCGCCAACCACGAAGAGGTAGCAGACCATCGCCATCAGCGCCGAACATCCCACGAAGACCAGTGCCGCATTGAAGGAGTGCAGTTCACTTACCAGGTAACCAATCACCAGTGGAGTGACAATGGAGGCAACATTGCCAAAGACGTTAAATACGCCACCGCAGAGGCCAACAATCTCTTTCGGCGCGGTGTCAGAAATCACCGGCCAGCCCAGCGCACCAAATCCTTTGCCAAAGAAGGCCAGCGCCATCAGCATGACCACCAGCGTGGTGTTGTTGGTGTAGTTACATAAGATGATGGTGGAAGCCAGCAACATTCCCAGTACAATCGGTAGCTTACGAGCCAGGGTCAGTGACAAACCGCGTTTGATCAGATAATCCGAGAAGACACCACCGAGCACACCGCCAGCAAAACCACACAGTGCCGGAATCGAGGCGACCAGGCCTACCTTCAGAATCGACATGCCTTTTTCCTGCACCAGATAAATCGGGAACCAGGTAAGGAAGAACCAGGTGATGGTGTTGATAAAATATTGTCCGAAAAATACACCCAGCATCATGCGGCTGGAGAGCAATTGCTTGATGTAATGCAGTTTGGGACCGCTTGCCACCGCACTGCCCGGCTTTTTGTGGTCCATATCAACCACCGCGCCATTTTCAGAGATAAACTTCAACTCTTCCGCGGACATGCGTGGGTGATCTGTCGGGTTATGAATCAACTTGATCCACAGCGCCGTCAGCACAAAACCAATCACTCCCATAACGGTAAAGACGTGCTCCCAGCCCCAGGCAAAAGTCAGCCAGCCAAGCAGCGGTGAGAAGAGCGCCAGCGAGAAATATTGCGCCGAGTTAAAGATGGCGGAGGCAGTACCACGTTCTTTCGTCGGGAACCAGGCCGCGACAATACGGGCGTTCGCCGGGAATGACGGCGCTTCCGAAAACCCCAGCATAAAGCGCATAAAGAACATGGAGATCCCAGCCCAGGCCAGCGGAAACATATCGACAAAGCCTTGCAGGAAGGTGAACAGCGACCAGAAAAAGAGGCTGTAAGTGTAAACTTTCTTCGAGCCAAACTTATCAAGCAGCCAGCCGCCGGGGATTTGCATCAGCAAGTAGGCCCAGCCAAAAGCGGAGAAGATGTAACCCATCGAAACCGCACTTAACTGCAACTCTTTTGCTACTTCGGTACCAGCAATAGACAGCGTTGCACGATCGGCGTAGTTAACGGCGGTAACAATAAAAATAATCAGTAATATTAAATAGCGGGTATGCACGCCTTTCTTTTTTTCGTCAACGGTGTCCAGAATCATTTTATTTACCTCGGGTACTTATGCTGATTTTTATTATTATGGGGAAGATGTTATTTATGAGTTTCATTTATGCCGTAATGACAATGAACTCGGGAATCAGTATAAGCAGCGCGAGAATAATAATCATTGTGCAAATGCTAATTTAATTAATACGATTTAAATATTATTTTGAGCATATGCACATAAGGTTGCGCGCTAAAGCACAGATTTATGCATTGCCTTACCGGGCGGTACTGCAATCCCTGAAATGATTGACATTGATCACATTTCTGCGTTTAAACTCCTGACATTCTTATTTCACCCAATGAAGTCATTTATTTTTAAATGAGACCAGATCCTCATTTTAATAGTCCCTGGCTGGAGAATATTGCACAATGGCCAACATCGAAATCAGACAAGAAACGCCAACTGCGTTTTATATAAAAGTTCACGACACAGATAATGTGGCAATTATTGTTAATGATAATGGCCTGAAAGCAGGAACGCGTTTTCCGGACGGACTGGAATTAATTGAACATATTCCTCAGGGGCATAAAGTCGCATTGCTGGACATTCCAGCTAATGGAGAAATTATTCGTTATGGCGAAGTGATTGGTTACGCCGTGCGCGCAATCCCACGCGGAAGCTGGATCGACGAATCAATGGTAGTACTACCGGAAGCGCCGCCGTTACACACGCTGCCACTGGCAACCAAAGTCCCGGAACCCTTGCCGCCGCTGGAAGGTTATACCTTTGAAGGCTATCGCAATGCTGATGGTAGCGTGGGAACCAAAAACCTGCTCGGCATTACCACCAGCGTCCACTGTGTGGCAGGCGTGGTGGATTACGTAGTAAAAATCATTGAGCGCGATCTGCTGCCAAAATACCCGAACGTCGATGGCGTAGTGGGACTGAATCACCTGTACGGTTGTGGCGTGGCGATTAATGCTCCGGCGGCTGTAGTGCCAATACGTACCATTCACAATATTTCGCTCAATCCAAATTTTGGCGGCGAGGTGATGGTGATTGGCTTGGGATGCGAGAAATTGCAACCAGAGCGCCTGCTGGTCGGCACGGATGATGTGCAGGCTATTCCAGTAGAAAGCGCCAGCATTGTCAGCTTGCAGGATGAAAAGCATGTCGGCTTTCAATCAATGGTCGAGGATATTTTGCAGGTCGCCGAACGCCATCTACAAAAACTGAATCAACGTCAGCGAGAAACCTGTCCTGCTTCGGAACTGGTTGTCGGCATGCAATGCGGCGGCAGCGATGCATTTTCTGGCGTAACGGCAAACCCGGCGGTTGGGTATGCATCTGATTTACTGGTGCGCTGCGGTGCAACGGTGATGTTTTCAGAAGTAACGGAAGTGCGTGACGCGATTCATCTACTGACACCGCGCGCCATTAACGAAGAGGTCGGCAAACGGCTGCTGGAAGAGATGGAGTGGTACGATAACTATCTCAATATGGGGAAAACCGACCGCAGCGCTAACCCTTCGCCGGGCAACAAGAAAGGCGGTCTGGCAAACGTGGTAGAGAAGGCACTCGGCTCCATTGCTAAATCGGGTAAAAGCGCAATTGTTGAAGTGCTGTCGCCTGGTCAACGCCCGACTAAACGCGGATTAATTTACGCCGCGACGCCAGCCAGTGATTTTGTCTGTGGCACGCAACAGGTGGCATCAGGGATTACCGTGCAAGTGTTTACGACCGGTCGCGGCACGCCATATGGCCTGATGGCAGTACCCGTCATTAAAATGGCGACCCGCACCGAACTGGCAAACCGTTGGTTTGATTTAATGGATATCAACGCAGGCACCATCGCTACCGGCGAAGAAACCATTGAAGAGGTGGGCTGGAAGCTGTTCCACTTTATTCTCGACGTCGCCAGCGGGAAGAAGAAAACCTTCTCGGATCAATGGGGATTGCATAACCAGCTGGCGGTGTTTAACCCGGCACCGGTGACTTGATTTCTTTTATTTCTTTTGGAACGTCCCTCGCAAAACATGGCCTTAGTGCCATGTTTTTATTGTTTAAAGTCCCCACACCCATTAATAATGCATTTGCATTACCTTAGTTCAAGCTTATAATTTGAGCAGAAAACAGGCTGTAAAAGGACAGTGAACAATGCCCGCTAATGCTCGCTCTAACGCTGTACTGACCACTGAATCAAAGGTCACGATACGCGGACAAACAACTATCCCCGCGCCAGTGCGTGAGGCCTTAAAACTGAAGCCCGGCCTGGACAGCATTCATTACGAAATCCTGCCTGGTGGGCAAGTATTTATGTGCCGACTGGGAGATGAACAGGAGGATCATACTATGAATGCATTTTTGCGTTTTCTGGATGCAGATATCCAGAACAACCCGCAAAAAACTCGTCCATTCGACATTCAACAAGGAAAGAAACTTGTCGCTGGCATGGACGTCAACATTGATGATGAGATTGGCGACGACGAATAATGGATTTTCCACAAAAGGTTAATGGTTGGGCGCTATATGCTCATCCCTGCTTTCAGGAAACCTACGACGCTTTAGTTGCCGAAGTCGAGACATTAAAGGGGAAAGATCCTGAAAATTATCAGAGAAAAGCCGCCACAAAGTTATTGGCAGTAGTCCATAAAGTGATTGAGGAGCATATCACGGTCAATCCATCATCACCGGCATTCCGTCATGGCCAGTCGTTAGGCTCTGGGAAAAATAAAGACTGGTCACGGGTAAAATTTGGTGCTGGTCGTTATCGTCTCTTCTTTCGTTACAGCGAAAAAGAGAAAGTCATCATTCTGGGATGGATGAACGATGAAAACACTCTGCGCACCTACGGTAAAAAAACAGATGCCTATACCGTATTCAGCAAAATGTTAAGAAGAGGACATCCTCCCACCGACTGGGAAGCCCTCACCAGAGAGACTGAAGAAAGCAATTGATGGCGTTCACAATGCCCGCCGAACACATTCGTGTTGACCAGCGGGCGCCATTTCTCACTCCCCGACCAGAATCACTTCAACCCCTGCCTTTCGCAGCCCTTCCAGGCTATCTGCAGGAATGCCTTTATCGACAATGATCATGTCGATCCGCTGGGTATCGATGATCTTATGTAGGCTGGAGCGGTTGAACTTACTGGAATCGGTGACTACGATGATCCGTTCCGCAACTTCGCACATCCGACGGTTTAAACGAGCTTCATCTTCATTATGCGTGCTGACGCCACGCTCCAGATCAATAGCATCTACGCCAAGAAACAGCATATCGAAGTGGTAATTTTGCAGCGATTGTTCAGCCTGATCGCCGTAAAAAGATTGCGACTGACGGCGCAAATGCCCGCCGGTCATCAGCAGTTCAACGCCTTCCGCTTCCAGCAAAGCATTGGCCACGTTCATACCGTTGGTCATCGCAATTACGTCAGTGTGCTTGCGCATCAGACGAGCAATCTCAAAAGTGGTGGTCCCGGAATCGAGGATCACCCGATGACCTGGCTGAATCAACTCAACGGCAGCTTTCGCAACGCTGCGTTTCATCGCCGTGTTGAGCGCACTTTTATCTTCCACTGATGGCTCGACTGACGGCGTCGTGCTATCGCAGATCAACGCGCCCCCATAGGCCCGCACAGCGATCCCCTGCTTTTCCAGAAACGCCAGATCGTTACGGATCGTCACAGTAGATACACCATACAATGCCGATAGATCATTAACTTGCACACTTCCTTGCTGGCGCAGGCGTTGAATGATCTGCTCTCGTCGCTCACTGGTGCCAGTCACTCGCTTCTCGCCTGAAGCGTCGGTATTACTCATAGTAAGTCCTTTCGTAAAACTTTCGTTTCATTTCGTTTTGCCTATTAACGCCTTTCTATTAAGCAATTGCAAGCCCACCTTGCCCATTGACGCAAGCTACGCTCGTTTCAGTTGCTTTCATTATGTTTCTTTTGTGAATCAGATCAGAAAACCATTATCTTTCGTTTTATTTTTATCTCACCATGTCGCAGTATCAATTGAAACAAAACGAAAGATCAAAGTTGCAGTAATCTGAACTGGAGAGGAAAGTGAAACATCTGACAGAAATGGTGAGACAGCATAAAGAGGGCAAAACAAATGGGATTTATGCCGTTTGTTCCGCACATCCGCTGGTGCTGGAAGCTGCAATCCGCTACGCCTGTGCAAACCAAACGCCGCTACTGATTGAAGCGACGTCCAATCAGGTGGACCAGTTCGGCGGTTATACCGGAATGACGCCCGCCGATTTTCGCGGCTTTGTTTGCCAGCTTGCTGACTCGCTGAATTTCCCACAGGACGCGTTGATTCTGGGTGGCGACCATCTGGGGCCAAACCGCTGGCAAAACCTGCCTGCCGCTCAGGCGATGGCCAATGCCGATGATTTGATTAAAAGCTACGTCGCGGCAGGATTCAAAAAAATTCACCTTGATTGCAGCATGTCCTGTCAGGACGATCCGGTTCCCTTAACCGATGGCATCGTTGCCGAACGCGCCGCTCGTCTGGCGAAAGTGGCGGAAGAAACCTGCCGTGAACATTTTGGCGAGGCCGATCTGGTGTATGTCATTGGCACCGAAGTTCCGGTGCCTGGCGGCGCACATGAAACCTTAAGCGAACTGGCTGTCACCACGCCGGATGCCGCCCGCGCCACGCTGGAAGCCCATCGTCACGCTTTTGAAAAGCAAGGTCTGAATGCCATCTGGCCGCGCATCATCGCGCTGGTAGTTCAGCCTGGCGTCGAATTCGATCACACCAACGTTATTGATTATCAGCCCGCCAAAGCGGCTGCCTTAAGCCAGATGATCGAAAACTACGAAACGCTGATTTTCGAAGCTCACTCTACGGATTATCAAACGCCGCAATCGTTACGTCAGTTGGTTATTGACCATTTTGCCATTCTGAAAGTTGGCCCGGCGCTGACCTTCGCCCTGCGTGAAGCTCTGTTCTCTCTGGCGGCGCTTGAAGAAGAACTGCTGCCAGCGAAAGCCTGTTCCGGTCTACGTCAGGTACTGGAAAACGTGATGCTCGACCGCCCGGAATACTGGCAAAGCCACTACCACGGTGACGGCAACGCGCGTCGTCTGGCGCGTGGTTATAGCTACTCGGATCGCGTGCGCTACTACTGGCCGGACAGCCAGATTGATGACGCTTTCGCCCATCTGGTTCGTAATCTGGCGGATTCACCGATTCCGCTACCGCTGATCAGCCAGTATCTGCCGCTGCAATACTTGAAAGTTCGCTCCGGCGAGCTGCAACCGACGCCACGGGCGTTAATTATCAACCACATTCAGGACATCCTGGCGCAGTACCACACAGCCTGTGAAGGCCAATAACCAAAACAAAGAGGAAGACGCTATGCCAAATATTGTTTTAAGCCGGATTGATGAACGCTTGATTCACGGTCAGGTCGGCGTTCAGTGGGTCGGATTTGCGGGGGCAAATCTGGTGCTGGTAGCCAACGATGAGGTTGCCGAAGATCCGGTACAACAAAACCTGATGGAAATGGTACTGGCAGAAGGGATAGCCGTACGTTTCTGGACGCTGCAAAAAGTTATCGACAACATTCATCGCGCCGCCGATCGACAGAAAATCCTGCTGGTTTGTAAAACACCTGCCGATTTCCTGACGCTGGTGAAAGGTGGCGTCCCGGTTAGCCGCATTAACGTTGGCAATATGCACTACGCCAATGGCAAGCAGCAAATCGCCAAAACGGTTTCTGTGGATGCGGGCGATATCGCAGCATTTAACGACCTGAAAGCCGCTGGGGTGGAATGCTTCGTTCAGGGCGTCCCGACAGAGCCTGCTGTGGACCTCTTTAAATTACTTTGAGGGATTCATCATGGAAATCAGTCTGTTGCAGGCATTTGCGTTGGGCATTATCGCCTTTATCGCTGGTCTGGATATGTTTAACGGCTTAACCCATATGCACCGCCCGGTGGTCCTCGGCCCGTTGGTCGGGCTGGTACTTGGCGATCTGCATACCGGTATTTTAACCGGCGGTACGCTGGAACTGGTGTGGATGGGGCTGGCCCCTCTGGCGGGCGCACAGCCGCCTAACGTGATTATCGGTACTATCGTCGGCACGGCGTTTGCCATTACTACTGGCGTGAAACCCGATGTCGCGGTCGGTGTCGCCGTACCTTTCGCGGTTGCGGTACAGATGGGGATTACCTTCCTGTTCTCGGTGATGTCTGGCGTAATGTCCCGCTGTGACCGGATGGCAGAGAACGCCGATACACGCGGCATTGAGCGTGTGAACTATCTGGCGCTGCTGGCGCTCGGCATCTTCTATTTTCTCTGCGCTTTCCTGCCTATCTACTTCGGCGCGGAACATGCAAAAACCATCATTGATGTCCTGCCGCAACGATTAATCGACGGCCTCGGCGTCGCGGGCGGCATCATGCCAGCAATCGGTTTTGCCGTGCTGCTGAAAATCATGATGAAAAACGTCTACATCCCCTACTTCATCCTGGGCTTTGTTGCCGCTGCCTGGCTCAAGTTACCGGTGCTGGCTATTGCTGCCGCTGCGCTGGCGATGGCGCTGATCGACCTGCTGCGTAAATCTCCTGAACCGACTCAACCTGCGGCACAGAAAGAGGAATTTGAAGATGGCATCTAATCAAACTACCCTGCCGAACGTCAGCGAAAATGAAGAAACATTGCTGACTGGCGTCAATGAAAACGTGTATGAAGACCAGAGCATTGGCGCGGAGCTGACGAAAAAAGATATCAACCGCGTCGCCTGGCGTTCCATGCTGTTACAGGCTTCTTTTAACTACGAACGTATGCAGGCTTCCGGTTGGCTGTACGGTCTGCTGCCAGCACTGAAAAAGATCCACACCAATAAACGCGACCTGGCGCGCGCGATGAAAGGCCATATGGGTTTCTTCAATACCCATCCGTTTCTGGTGACGTTTGTTATCGGCATTATCCTTGCGATGGAGCGTTCTAAGCAGGACGTTAACAGTATTCAGAGCACCAAAATTGCCGTCGGTGCGCCACTTGGCGGGATTGGCGATGCGATGTTCTGGCTAACGCTACTGCCAATTTGTGGCGGGATTGGTGCCAGTCTGGCGTTGCAAGGTTCCATCCTCGGCGCTGTGGTATTTATTGTGCTGTTCAACGTGGTACATCTGGGACTGCGTTTTGGTCTGGCGCATTATGCTTACCGTATGGGCGTGGCGGCGATTCCGCTGATTAAAGCGAATACCAAAAAAGTAGGTCATGCTGCGTCAATCGTTGGGATGACGGTAATCGGCGCGCTGGTGGCAACCTATGTTCGTTTAAGCACCACGCTGGAAATCACAGCGGGCGACGCAGTGGTTAAGTTACAGGCTGATGTTATCGACAAACTGATGCCTGCCTTCTTACCGCTGGTCTACACCCTGACCATGTTCTGGCTGGTACGCCGCGGCTGGAGTCCGCTGCGCCTGATTGCAGTTACCGTGGTTCTCGGCATCGTCGGTAAATTCTGCCATTTCCTTTAAATACAATGAGGTATTAGATGTTAAGTATTATTTTGACAGGGCATGGCGGATTTGCCAGCGGCATGGAAAAAGCAATGAAGCAAATCCTCGGCGAGCAATCGCAGTTTATCGCCATCGATTTTCCTGAAACCTCAAGCACCGCGCTGCTTACATCGCAGCTTGAAGAGGCCATCGCCCAACTGGATTGTGAAGACGGCATTGTTTTTCTGACGGATTTGCTGGGCGGCACGCCGTTTCGCGTAGCTTCAACGCTGGCGATGCAAAAACCGGGCTGTGAAGTGATCACCGGCACCAATTTACAACTGCTACTGGAGATGGTGCTGGAGCGCGAAGGGTTAAGTAGTGAAGAGTTCCGTGTGCAGGCGCTGGAGTGCGGACACCGTGGGCTGACCAGTCTGGTGGACGAACTTGGTCGCTGCCATGAAGAATGTCCGGTCGAGGAAGGAATATGACACAAGTTCTGCGCGCCAGAAGGCTGCTGACTGAAGAGGGCTGGCTTGATGATCATCAGCTGCGCATTGCTGACGGTGTGATCGCGGCAATCGAACCGATTCCACCAGGCGTGACTGAACGCAATGCGGAACTGCTCTGCCCCGCTTACATCGACACCCATGTGCACGGCGGTGCGGGCGTTGATGTGATGGATGACGCACCGGATGCGCTCGACAAGCTGGCAATGCACAAAGCGCGCGAAGGTGTCGGCAGTTGGTTGCCGACTACCGTAACCGCGCCGCTTAATGCCATTCATGCGACGCTGGCGCGTATTGCTCAACGTTGCCAACGCGGCGGACCTGGCGCACAGGTGCTGGGGAGTTATCTCGAAGGACCGTACTTCACGCCGCAGAATAAAGGCGCGCATCCGCCGGAGCTGTTCCGCGAGCTTGAAATTGCCGAGCTGGATCAATTGATTGCCGTTTCTCAGCACACCTTACGCGTGGTGGCGCTGGCACCGGAAAAAGCGGGCGCGTTACAAGCCATTCGTCATCTTAAACAGCAAAACGTACGGGTGATGCTGGGACATAGCGCAGCAACCTGGCAACAAACCTGCGCTGCGTTTGATGCTGGCGCAGACGGCCTGGTACATTGCTATAACGGGATGACGGGTTTACATCACCGCGAACCGGGAATGGTTGGCGCGGGATTAACAGACAAGCGCGCCTGGCTGGAACTAATAGCCGATGGGCATCATGTACATCCGGCGGCGATGTCGCTGTGTTGTTGCTGTGCGAAAGAGAGAATCGTGCTGATCACCGACGCGATGCAGGCAGCCGGGATGCCGGATGGTCGCTATACGTTATGTGGTGAAGAAGTGCAGATGCACGGTGGCGTTGTCCGTACCGCGTCCGGTGGGCTGGCGGGCAGTACGCTGTCTGTCGATGCGGCAGTGCGCAATATGGTCGAGTTGACGGGCGTAACGCCTGCGGAAGCCATCCATATGGCGTCGCTGCATCCGGCGCGAATGCTGGGTGTTGATGGTGTTCTGGGATCGCTTAAACCGGGCAAACGCGCCAGCGTCGTTGCGCTGGATAGCGGGCTGCATGTGCAACAAATCTGGATTCAGGGTCAATTAGCTTCGTTTTAATTGTTTGCTCCGTTATTGGGCCTTCACTTCCCCCGTAAGGCCTTTCTTTTTCTTTCGTTTTAATCTGTGTAGCGGTGTCGGATGCGACGCTAACGCGTCTTATCCGACCTACGGCAGTGATTGCCAGGCCGAATAAGGCGTTAACGCCGCATGCGGAAATCCCTTTTACTTCCCTTATCTTTTCTTTCAACGATCACAGATTTCGTTTTATTTCCTTTTTCTCCATTGAACTTTCAGTTTCTTTTCTATAGATTTTAATCAACGAAAGAAATCACCAAGTGAAATGAAACGAAAGGCGAACGAAAGCTACCACGCCGGAAGTCAAGTTCATCAGACTAAGGATTGAGTTATGCCAGAAAATTACACCCCTGCTGCCGCGACCACCGGTACATGGACCGAAGAAGAGATCCGTCATCAGCCTCGCGCATGGATCCGTTCCCTCACCAACATCGACGCGTTACGTTCCGCGCTCAATAACTTCCTTGAACCGTTACTGCGCAAAGAGAATCTGCGGATCATCCTGACCGGAGCCGGAACCTCGGCATTTATCGGTGACATCATCGCGCCGTGGCTCGCCAGCCATACCGGTAAAAACTTCAGCGCCGTACCAACCACCGATCTGGTCACTAATCCGATGGACTACCTGAACCCAGCTCATCCGCTGCTGTTGATCTCCTTCGGGCGTTCCGGCAACAGCCCGGAAAGCGTTGCCGCCGTGGAACTGGCGAATCAGTTTGTACCCGAGTGCTATCACTTGCCGATCACCTGCAACGAAGCGGGCGATCTTTACCAAAACGCGATCAACAGCGACAACGCGTTCGCCCTGCTGATGCCCGCAGAAACGCACGATCGCGGCTTTGCGATGACCAGCAGCATTACCACCATGATGGCCAGCTGCCTCGCGGTTTTCGCACCTGAGACGATCAACAGCCAGAGCTTCCGCGATGTGGCGGATCGTTGCCAGGCGATCCTGACCTCACTGGGCGATTTCAGCGAAGGTGTGTTTGGTTACGCACCGTGGAAACGGATCGTTTATCTCGGTAGCGGTGGCTTACAGGGCGCAGCACGCGAGTCGGCGCTGAAAGTGCTGGAACTGACGGCGGGTAAACTGGCGGCCTTTTATGATTCCCCGACCGGATTCCGTCATGGCCCGAAATCGCTGGTCGATAACGAAACGTTGGTGGTGGTATTTATCTCCAGCCACCCTTACACCCGTCAGTATGATCTTGATCTGCTGGCAGAACTCCGCCATGACAACCAGGCAATGCGCGTAATCGCCATCGCCGCGGAAAGTAACGATGTTATCGCCGCTGGCCCGCATATCATCCTGCCGCCATCCCGTCACTTTATCGACGTTGAACAGGCATTTTGCTTCCTGATGTACGCCCAGACGTTTGCACTGATGCAGTCGTTGCACATGGGCAATACGCCGGATACCCCATCCGCCAGTGGCACCGTAAACCGCGTGGTGCAAGGCGTAATCATTCATCCGTGGCAGGCATAAGAGGATCGCATTATGAGCATTATCTCCACCAAATATCTGTTACAGGACGCCCAGGCCAATGGCTACGCGGTGCCAGCCTTTAACATTCATAACGCCGAGACGATCCAGGCGATCCTCGAAGTATGTAGCGAAATGCGATCGCCAGTGATCCTCGCCGGGACGCCGGGGACCTTTAAACATATTGCGCTAGAAGAGATCTACGCTCTGTGTAGCGCCTATTCCACAACCTACAACATGCCGCTGGCGCTGCATCTCGACCACCACGAATCACTCGATGATATTCGCCGAAAAGTCCACGCAGGCGTACGCAGTGCGATGATCGACGGCAGTCACTTCCCATTTGCCGAGAACGTGAAGCTGGTGAAATCGGTTGTCGACTTCTGCCACTCGCAGGATTGCAGCGTGGAAGCAGAACTGGGCCGTCTGGGCGGTGTTGAAGATGACATGAGCGTCGACGCCGAAAGTGCATTCCTGACCGATCCACAAGAAGCTAAACGCTTTGTCGAACTGACTGGCGTCGACAGCCTGGCGGTAGCGATTGGTACGGCGCACGGCTTATACAGCAAAACGCCGAAGATTGATTTCCAGCGGCTGGCGGAAATTCGTGAAGTGGTGGATGTTCCTCTGGTGCTGCATGGTGCCAGCGATGTTCCTGATGAATTTGTCCGCCGCACTATTGAGCTTGGTGTAACAAAAGTGAACGTTGCCACGGAATTGAAAATTGCCTTCGCAGGTGCGGTAAAAGCCTGGTTTGCGGAAAATCCGCAGGGTAATGATCCTCGTTATTATATGCGTGTCGGTATGGATGCGATGAAAGAAGTCGTCAGAAATAAAATTAATGTCTGTGGTTCAGCGAATCGAATTTCCGCGTAATCATTAATTTTATACGATTTTTCAGAATGCACTGCCCGATTAATATCGGGGAGTGCCTTAATGGTAAAGGAGATAACTAAACCTTAATAAATACATCAGTACAATATCGCAACAATAATATATTTAAAAAGATTATATTATTCAACTTTATGGTGAGGATTACACAATGAGCAGTCCAAATATTCTCTTAACCCGTATTGATAACCGTCTGGTTCATGGCCAGGTTGGCGTGACCTGGACATCCACTATCGGTGCGAATCTGCTGGTGGTCGTGGATGATGTCGTCGCTAACGATGATATTCAACAGAAATTGATGGGGATTACCGCAGAAACCTACGGCTTTGGCATTCGTTTCTTTACTATCGAAAAAACCATTAATGTTATCGGAAAAGCTGCGCCACATCAGAAGATCTTCCTGATTTGCCGTACGCCACAAACGGTACGTAAATTGGTCGAAGGTGGCATTGATCTGAAAAATGTCAACGTCGGTAATATGCATTTCTCGGAAGGGAAAAAGCAAATCAGCAGTAAAGTGTATGTCGATTCTCAAGATCTCACGGACTTACATTTTATTAAACAACGCGGCGTGAATGTTTTTATCCAGGACGTCCCCGGCGATCAAAAAGAACAAATTCCTGACTAAATTTAAAATCGCCTTAATATTGGTTTGAGGTAATAAAAATGCATGAAATAACCCTAATTCAGGGGCTATCCCTGGCGGCGTTAGTTTTCGTTCTGGGGATTGATTTTTGGCTGGAAGCCTTATTTTTATTCCGCCCGATAATCGTTTGTACCCTCACTGGCGCTATTCTCGGTGATATTCAGACTGGCTTAATTACCGGTGGTCTGACAGAGCTGGCTTTCGCCGGATTAACCCCTGCTGGTGGTGTTCAGCCGCCCAACCCGATTATGGCGGGTCTGATGACCACTGTCATTGCATGGTCTACGGGCGTTGATGCCAAAACGGCAATTGGTCTTGGCCTGCCGTTTAGTTTGTTAATGCAGTACGTCATTCTGTTCTTCTATTCGGCATTCTCATTATTTATGACCAAAGCCGATAAATGCGCGAAAGAGGCGGATACAGCAGCGTTTTCCCGACTTAACTGGACAACAATGCTGATTGTCGCTTTAGCGTATGCGGTGATTGCTTTCCTCTGTACTTACCTGGCGCAGGGCGCGATGCAGGCGCTGGTGAAGGCGATGCCCGCCTGGCTGACCCACGGCTTTGAAGTGGCTGGCGGCATTCTACCTGCCGTTGGTTTTGGTCTGCTGCTGCGCGTGATGTTCAAAGCGCAATATATCCCTTACCTGATCGCTGGTTTCCTGTTTGTTTGCTACATCCAGGTCAGCAACCTGTTGCCGGTTGCCGTGCTGGGCGCAGGCTTTGCGGTGTATGAGTTTTTCAATGCGAAATCCCGGCAGCAAGCGCAACCGCAGCCCGTTGCCAGTAAAAATGAAGAAGAGGACTACAGCAATGGGATCTGAAATCAGTAAAAAAGATATCACCCGTCTGGGCTTTCGTTCGTCGCTGCTGCAAGCAAGCTTTAACTACGAAAGGATGCAGGCGGGCGGTTTTACCTGGGCGATGTTGCCGATCCTGAAAAAGATTTATAAGGACGACAAACCGGGCTTAAGCGCGGCGATGAAAGATAACCTCGAATTTATTAATACCCATCCGAATCTGGTCGGATTCCTGATGGGATTGTTAATTTCGATGGAAGAGAAAGGGGAAAACCGCGACACCATTAAGGGTCTGAAAGTGGCGCTGTTTGGCCCAATCGCCGGGATTGGCGATGCGATTTTCTGGTTCACTTTGTTGCCGATTATGGCGGGAATTTGCTCATCATTTGCCAGCCAGGGAAACCTGCTGGGGCCGATTCTGTTCTTCGCCGTGTACCTGATTATCTTTTTCCTCCGCGTCGGCTGGACCCACGTTGGTTATTCGGTCGGCGTAAAGGCTATCGATAAAGTTAGAGAAAACTCGCAGATGATCGCCCGTTCGGCAACCATCCTCGGGATCACGGTAATTGGCGGGCTGATCGCTTCATATGTGCATATTAACGTGGTGACGTCGTTTGCTATCGACAGTACCCACAGCGTCGCTCTGCAACAGGATTTCTTCGATAAAGTCTTCCCGAATATTTTGCCGATGGCTTATACCCTGCTGATGTATTACTTCCTACGGGTGAAAAAAGCGCATCCGGTGCTGTTAATCGGCGTGACTTTTGTGCTTTCTATCGTTTGTTCCGCCTTCGGCATTTTATAAATAAAACGAGGCACTGCGTCTGGCGATGCCTCAGATTGTTAACAAAGATCGCTTTGTTCATGCCGGATGCGGCGTTACCGCCTTATCCGGCCTACAAAATCATGCAAATTCAATATATTGCAGAAACGATGTAGGCCTGATAAGCGTAGCGCATCAGGCAATTTTGCGTTTGCCATCGGTCTGAGCATCGCACCTGACGGAGCCTCTTTACTTAAGGAATTTCATCCTGTGCAAATCCTTCAGCAAGTTGAAAACTATACGGCGTTAAGTGAACGCGCCAGCGAATATTTATTGGGTGTGATTCGTAGTAAACCGAACGCCGTGATCTGCCTGGCGACCGGAGCCACGCCATTACTGACGTATTATTATCTGGTGGAGAAAATCCACCAGCAGCATGTTGATGTCAGCCAGCTGACCTTCGTCAAGCTCGACGAATGGGTGGATCTGCCATTAACCCTGCCCGGCACCTGCGAAACCTTCCTTCAGCAACATATCGTACAGCCGCTGGGGCTACGTGAAGACCAGTTCATCAGCTTTCGCTCTGAAGATATTAACGAGACGGAGTGTGAGCGGGTAACGAACCTGATTGCGCTCAAAGGTGGTATCGATTTGTGCGTACTTGGACTGGGGAAAAACGGTCATCTGGGGCTGAACGAGCCGGGAGAAAGCCTGCAACCGGCCTGCCATATCAGCCAACTTGATGCCAGAACGCAGCAACATGAAATGTTAATAACCGCGGGTCGCCCCGTAACCCGGGGGATCACCTTAGGACTGAAGGATATTCTCAATGCCCGCGAAGTTTTGCTACTGGTGACTGGCGAAGGAAAGCAGGATGCAACAGCGCGTTTTCTCACGGCTAAAGTCTCCACCGCTATCCCGGCTTCGTTTTTATGGCTGCATAACCATTTCACATGCGTGATTGATGAGATGTGTCGTCGTTAACATTCTCTTTTGCCCGGCAAAATAAGAAAAGTGCTCATGAGTTTTGAGCACTTCGTTCCGGTTCAGTATGAACGTCCTCCGTTATTATGCCATCACAATGTAAACCTAAAGGTTGACAAAAAGATGGTGAAAAATCAGACTAACAAAAAACGTGATAAAAATTTTCCAGTCATGCTGTTAAGTGTGGCCAGAAAGGAATTGTTTGATCTTAGTGCAATCGATCGAGCGGAATTCATTGCTGCTATTGACGATTTCGAAGAGTTAGGTCCCTGCTCTTCCCTGGTGAATACCGAAAAAGTTCAAGGGGATATGTATGAAATTAAAACACATAGTCAGAGCCATTGGTTAAGGGGTTTTTATTTTCACTTTCATCAAGGGCTATGGGTCATCACACATATCTTTGCTAAAAAAACGAACAAAACGCCTAAAGCCAACATCGAGTTAGGTTTAGCACGTTATAAGGCCTTACTTTCGACAAACAAAGCAAGCCTCCAGGAGAAATAGAAATGAAGAAAAATAACGAGTTACATCACTGGGAAGACGTGAAAACAGAATTACTTAAGGACGAGGCAACCGCTAATGCTCTTGATGTTGTTGTACAACGCAAAGCGGTTCTTTCCCAACTCGTGGAAAAACGCAAAGCCCTCAATCTGAGCCAAACCGCCGTGGCGAAGCAACTTGGTGTTACCCGACAAGCGGTGAGTAAATTTGAAAAAGGAGAAAGTTCACCAACATTAGATGTTGTTTTTAGCTATGCAAATGCTATCGGCATCGATCTGTTCGGCTCACTAAAAAGACTGATTGTTTAGCAAGTGGCCCCTGGGTTCTTCAAACGGGGCCACGGAGAGATATCACTCCCCTTGCTGCTCCAGCGCGTACTTATACAGCGCGTTTTTCTTCACGCCGTGAATTTCTGCTGCCAGCGCCGCCGCTTTTTTCAGCGGAAGCTCGGCCTGTAACAGCGCCAGCGTGCGCAGTGCATCGGCGGGTAAGTCGTCTTCCTGCGCCTTATGGCCTTCGACAATCAGCACCATTTCGCCTTTGCGGCGGTTTTCATCTTCCTTTACCCACGCCAGCAGCTCGCCAACGGGCGCGCCGTGAATGGTTTCCCAGGTTTTGGTGAGCTCACGAGCCAGCACCACGTAGCGCGATTCGCCCAATACCGCAACGATATCTTCCAGGCTATCTAACAGACGGTGGGTCGATTCATAAAAAATCAGCGTACGTGGTTCCGCTTCAATGGCTTTCAACGCATCGCGACGACCTTTTGATTTGGCAGGCAGGAAGCCTTCATAACAAAAACGATCGGATGGTAAACCCGCAGCGCTTAACGCAGTGATGGCAGCACATGGCCCCGGTAGTGGCACTACGCGAATCCCCGCTTCACGGCAGGTTCGCACCAGATGGTAGCCCGGGTCGTTTATCAGCGGCGTTCCAGCATCGGAAACCAGCGCAATGTTTTGCCCCTCTTGCAGCTTCGCCAGCAGCGTTTCGGCTTTTTGTTGTTCATTATGGTCATGAAGCGCGAACAACCGGGCGTTTATCCCAAAATGTTGCAGCAGTAAACCGGTATGACGGGTATCCTCGGCAGCAATCAGATCAACGGCCTGCAATACCTCAAGCGCACGCTGGGTAATGTCCGCCAGATTACCGATTGGCGTAGGTACAATATAGAGCTGGCCTTGAGAATTATCCGCCGATTGGTGTTGTTTCATTGTGTCGTCCGTATTGCCGATTTAATATTGAGCATTGCGTAAAAAAAATATCACTGGATACATTATGGTACCCTCAACATTTTCTCGTTTGAAAGCCGCGCGTTGTCTGCCTGTTGTTCTGGCAGCCCTAATTTTCGCCGGTTGTGGCACCCATACCCCCGATCAGTCCACTGCCTACATGCAGGGGACGGCGCAGGCCGATTCTGCCTTTTATCTACAGCAGATGCAGCAAAGCTCTGATGATACCAGGATCAACTGGCAATTACTCGCCATTCGTGCACTGGTGAAAGAAGGCAAAACCGGGCAAGCGGTGGAGTTGTTTAACCAACTACCGCAAGAACTAAACGATACCCAGCGTCGCGAGAAAACGCTGCTGGCGGTAGAAATCAAGCTGGCGCAAAAAGATTTTACTGGCGCACAGACCTTGTTGGCAAAAATCACACCAACCGATTTAGAACAAAATCAGCAGGCGCGCTACTGGCAGGCGAAAATCGATGCCAGCCAGGGACGTCCTTCCATGGAATTACTGCGTGCGTTAGTCGCCCAAGAACCTCTGCTCGGCGCGAAGGAAAAGCAACAGAATATTGACGCTACCTGGCAAGCGCTATCGTCCATGCCCCAACAGCAGGCGAATACGCTGGTGATTAACGCCGACGAAAATATCCTGCAAGGCTGGCTGGATCTGCAACGCGTCTGGTTTGATAACCGTAACGATCCCAACATGATGAAAGCCGGGATCGCCGACTGGCAAAAACGTTATCCGAACAACCCGGGCGCGAAAATGCTGCCAACACAGTTGGTAAACGTAAAAGCTTTCAAACCAGCGTCAACCAATAAAATCGCCCTGCTGCTGCCGTTGAATGGTCAGGCTGCGGTATTTGGTCGCACAATTCAACAAGGCTTTGAAGCGGCGAAAAACATTGGCACTCAGCCAGTGACCGCCCAGGTAGCTACCGCGCCTGCCGCTGACGTGGCAGAACAACCCCAGCCACAAACCGTGGATGGCGTTGCCAGCCCGGCACAAGCCTCGGTTAGCGATCTAACGGGTGAAGAAACCGCAGCGCAGCCGGTGCCTGTAAGCGCCCCTGCGGCAAGTACTGCGGCGGTAAGCACGCCAGCGAATCCAGCCGCAGAACTGAAAATCTACGATACCTCTTCACAACCGCTTAGCCAGATCTTAAGCCAGGTTCAGCAAGACGGCGCGAGCATTGTGGTCGGTCCGCTGCTGAAAAATAATGTTGAGGAGTTGCTGAAGAGCAACACTCCACTGAACGTTCTGGCGCTGAATCAGCCGGAAAATATCGAAAACCGCGCTAATATCTGTTACTTCGCGCTATCGCCGGAAGATGAAGCACGCGATGCGGCACGTCATATTCGTGACCAGGGGAAACAGGCGCCGCTGGTGCTGATCCCGCGCAGTTCGCTTGGCGACCGCGTAGCAAACGCCTTCGCGCAAGAGTGGCAGAAATTGGGTGGCGGTACCGTTCTGCAACAAAAATTTGGTTCCATCAGCGAATTACGCGCGGGCGTGAATGGCGGCTCCGGCATCGCTTTAACGGGTAGCCCGATTACCCCCAGAGCGACAACTGATTCCGGCATGACCACAAACAATCCGACGCTGCAAACCACACCAACCGATGACCAGTTCACTAATAACGGTGGTCGTGTCGACGCGGTCTATATTGTGGCAACGCCGGGCGAAATCGCTTTCGTCAAACCGATGATCGCCATGCGTAACGGCAGCCATAGCGGCGCAACGCTGTACGCCAGTTCCCGCAGCGCACAAGGCTCCGCTGGCCCTGATTTCCGACTTGAGATGGAAGGATTACAGTACAGCGAGATCCCGATGCTGGCAGGCGGTAATCTGCCGTTAATGCAGCAGGCGCTCAGCGCGGTGAATAACGATTATTCGCTGGCTCGCATGTATGCAATGGGTGTTGATGCATGGTCGCTGGCAAATCATTTCTCACAAATGCGCCAGGTTCAGGGTTTTGAAATCAACGGTAATACCGGAGGTCTGACGGCTAACCCGGATTGCGTGATTAACAGGAAGTTATCATGGCTACAGTACCAACAAGGTCAGGTAGTCCCCGCCAGTTAACCACTAAACAGACCGGCGATGCGTGGGAAGTACAAGCGCGTCGCTGGCTGGAAGGCAAAGGACTGCGGTTTATCGCCGCTAACGTGAACGAGCGTGGCGGCGAGATCGATCTGATAATGCGTGAAGGCCAGACCACCGTTTTTGTCGAAGTGCGCTACCGCCGCTCTGCCCTATACGGCGGCGCGGTAGCCAGTGTGACCCGCAGCAAACAACACAAATTATTACAGACTGCCCGCTTGTGGCTCGCGCGTCATAATGGGAGTTTTGATACTGTGGATTGCCGGTTCGATGTGGTAGCCTTCACCGGGAATGAGGTTGAGTGGATTAAGGATGCCTTTAATGACCACTCATAATTAAGGTTTAAGGATTAGCGTGCAAGAAAGAATTAAAGCTTGCTTCACTGAAAGCATTCAAACTCAAATTGCGGCGGCAGAGGCGCTTCCGGATGCCATCTCCCGTGCAGCCATGACGCTGGTTCAGTCTCTGCTCAATGGCAACAAAATCCTCTGTTGTGGTAATGGAACCTCCGCTGCCAACGCACAGCATTTTGCTGCCAGCATGATCAACCGTTTCGAAACGGAGCGGCCCAGCCTACCTGCCATTGCACTAAATACTGATAATGTTGTCTTAACGGCGATTGCCAACGATCGCTTACATGATGAAGTGTATGCAAAACAAGTACGGGCGCTGGGGCATGCGGGAGATGTATTGTTAGCCATTTCTACTCGCGGTAACAGCCGCGATATCGTAAAAGCTGTTGAAGCCGCCGTTACGCGTGATATGACCATTGTGGCATTGACCGGCTATGACGGCGGTGAACTTGCAGGTTTGTTAGGGCCACAGGATGTGGAGATCCGCATTCCTTCGCATCGTAGTGCTCGCATTCAGGAAATGCATATGCTGACGGTAAATTGCCTGTGCGATCTGATCGATAACACGCTTTTCCCTCACCAGGATGATTAAGGAGAATAAATGAAGGCATTATCGCCAATCGCGGTCCTTATTTCCGCGCTGCTGTTGCAAGGTTGTGTTGCCGCTGCCGTAGTGGGTACCGCTGCTGTGGGTACCAAAGCCGCAACTGACCCACGCAGTGTCGGTACCCAGGTGGACGATGGTACTCTGGAAGTGCGCGTGAACAGCGCATTGTCGAAAGACGAACAGATTAAGAAAGAAGCGCGCATTAATGTAACGGCCTATCAGGGCAAAGTGCTGCTGGTTGGGCAGTCACCAAACTCTGAACTTTCGGCTCGCGCCAAACAAATTGCTATGGGCGTAGATGGCGCGAATGAAGTGTATAACGAGATTCGTCAGGGCCAGCCGATTGGTCTGGGCGAAGCATCTAACGATACGTGGATCACCACCAAAGTGCGTTCGCAGCTCTTAACCAGCGATCTGGTGAAATCGTCCAACGTGAAAGTGACTACCGAAAACGGTGAAGTGTTCCTGATGGGGCTGGTGACTGAACGTGAAGCGAAAGCAGCGGCAGATATTGCCAGCCGGGTTAGCGGCGTGAAGCGTGTAACCACAGCGTTTACGTTTATTAAATAGCAGCCCCTTGTAATGCCTGATGCGACGCTTGCCGCGTCTTATCAGGCCTACAACGATACAAAACGTAGGCCGGATAAGGCGCTCGCGCCGCATCCGGCATATTTAGAACAACAGCGCCAGCCCGCCGACAATCACGCCTGACACTGCCACCATCGCCCCCGTCAGCCATAAGGCTTTCGCCGGAAACGCTTTACGCAACATTATCAACGACGGCAAACTTACCGCTGGAAGCGTCATCAACAATGCCAGCGCCGGAGCAGTTCCCATACCTGCCAGCATCATCGTTTGTACAATCGGAATTTCTGCTGCCGTGGGAATGACAAACAAGCATCCCGCTACCGCCATCGCCATTACCCACATCAGGCTGTTATCGACAGCGCCATCGGCATGGGGGAATAACCAGACGCGAGCGGCACCCAACGCCAGTACTGCAAGGATATAAACCGGGATCGTACTCCAGAAAAGCGTCCATAGCGCCCTGCCCCAGCGGCTAAAAAACCCGCCCTGCACTTCCGGCATGTCAATTTCGACTGGCATCTGCGTTTGCGGTGTTTCACGCACCCATTTTTGCACCAGCGTCGCAATCAGCAACACCATCACCAGCCCCGCCACCAGACGAATCGCGGCAAAGCCCCAGCCGAGGACAAATCCCATAAACACCAGCGTCGCCGGGTTTAACAACGGATTCCCCATCCAGAATGCCAGCGCACCGCCCATCGACACCTGTTGGCGACGCATTCCCGCCGCGACCGGAGCCGCACAGCAGGTACACATCATACCCGGCAGCGAAAACAGCGTTCCCAGCAGCGTGCCGCGAAAGCGCGATTGCCCAAGCGTGCGCAGCAGCCAGTCACGCGGGATCAGCACCTGAATCAACGAGCCGAGGATCACACCCAGCACCGCCGCTTTCCATACCGCGAGGAAATAGATCATCGCGTAATCCAACGCCGCTTGCCACGGATTAGCATCCGCCTGCGCAAGGATAGATTTACCGATACTGTGGGTTTCAGCGGCAGTAAAGGCTTTGCCGTAGTAAGGTTGCCATTTCACATACCAGAGACCGGCAATGACAACGAGAAAGAAAAGCGCGGGTTTCCACCACTGAATGGGCGTTGCCGCCTGAGATGAAGACTGACCAGTCATAGCATTCCCCAGGAATAAGTTATGATAATTGAGCGCGTGAATATTACGCTCACTATCAATTCTTGGGAATAATTATTCAGCTCTTTTGCGTAATTCTGAAGAGCTTAAAATGGTCACACCTTCATGCTCTGGCCGCATCGCCTCTGCCAGCATGACCCGCGCCACGTCTCTCGCATCAATGGATTTCCAGTTACCGGGTAACAAACGGAACAGCGGCGCAAAAAGCGTTTCGTTCATTCGCTGTTTGCTACGGTCACCCAGCAACATCGACGGGCGAGCGATGGTTAGTTTCGGCCAGTTCTGGGCAATTAAGGCTTCTTCCATCTCCCCTTTGACGCGGTTATAGAAAAACGGCGAGTGGGCATTGGCACCCATAGCACTAACCACCAGCATATGCTGAGCGCCCAGTCGCCGCCCGGTTAATGCGGTGTCCACAACCAGCGTGTAATCGGCATGAATAAACGCCTCTTTGCTCCCCGCTTCCCGCCGCGTGGTGCCGAGACAACAAAACACAATGTCGATGGGATCGGTGACCTGCGCCAGCGCGTCGGTCAGTTGCGGATCATGGGGATTAAACACGCCAGGCATATCGCCCAACGGGCGTCGCGTCGGCGCGGCTATGGCGTTAACTTTCGGTTCATTAATCAACATCCGCAGCAGGTGACCGCCCACCAGCCCCGTTGCGCCTGTAATCAGTACCTGACTCATCTTCGCTCCTTTACAGAATTGTCCGCCTTGCGCTCCCTGGTACATGCACCAGGCTTAATAGTCTACGAGGTAATTATCCCCGATCGTGAGAAATTCGCCTCATCCAATGCAACAACGCGGAGGAAACATGAGTAAGAAGATTGCCGTTTTAATCACTGATGAATTTGAGGATTCAGAATTCACTTCACCCGCAGACGAGTTCCGTAAAGCCGGACACGAAGTGATTACCATTGAAAAACAAGCGGGTAAAACGGTGAAAGGCAAAAAAGGAGAAGCCAGCGTGACCATCGATAAATCCATCGATGAAGTGACACCCGCAGAGTTTGATGCCCTGCTGCTACCGGGCGGTCATTCACCGGATTATCTGCGTGGCGACAACCGTTTTGTCACCTTTACCCGAGATTTTGTGAATAGCGGCAAACCGGTTTTCGCCATCTGTCACGGCCCACAGCTGCTGATCAGCGCCGATGTGATTCGGGAACGCAAACTGACCGCCGTTAAACCGATCATTATTGATGTTAAAAACGCGGGCGCGGAATTTTACGATCAGGAAGTGGTGGTCGATAAAGATCAGCTGGTTACCAGCCGAACACCGGACGATTTGCCAGCGTTTAACCGCGAGGCGTTACGCCTGCTCGGTGCCTGAATTACGTAGCCAAATCATTTTTTTACCAAAGCCCAGCGTATTGTCGGTGAATTTGATTTCATCGAGCCGGATTTCCCACACCGGCGCCGACAGCATTCGGGCAACCGGAAAGCGACGATTGTACGCCTTGCGCGCGTGGTCGCTTTCCTCACCTTCCAGCCTGCGGATCTCGCCTTTAAACTGCACGCCGCGAATTAACGCTACCGTTTTCGGCTGCCCGTTTACCGTTCCGGCAACCGCCGCCTGCGGCCCGCTCATCTGCGCGTGGCGCGTTTTTTCTTCCGTCAAAATGTAGAAGGCAACTTTCTGCGCATCAAAAAGATAAAAGGCATTAGCGCACCAGAGTTCCCCTTCCTGCTGCACACACCAGGTGACAACATGTTGTTTTGCCAGCCAACGGCTGATGGCGGTGAGTGTTTCCATTGCTGTTCTCTTTTATACTGTGGGCCAGACCTTAACATGTGACGCAGACGATGACACCCTGGTTTCTTTACTTGATCCGTACCGCCGACAATAAGCTTTATACCGGGATCACCACGGATGTCGAACGCCGCTATCAGCAACATCAGAGCGGCAAAGGGGCAAAAGCACTGCGTGGGAAAGGTGAACTAACGCTGGCGTTTTCCGCGCCAGTGGGTGACCGTTCGCTGGCACTACGGGCGGAATATCGCGTTAAGCAACTGACCAAACGGCAAAAAGAGCGTCTGGTAGCGGAAGGCGCAGGGTTTGCAGAGTTATTAAGGAGTCTGCAAACCCCGGAGATTAAAAGCGATTGAAGTGATCGTGATACTCAACCAGTCCGGTTACGCCGTTCAGCGCGTCATCCGCTAAACGATGTACCTGGAAGGCGCTTTCAGTGCCCGGCCAGCGACAACGCAAATCGTGATGCGCAGCCAGCTCAAAGCCGAAACGACTGTACAGCGCAGGATCGCCCAGCGTCACCACTGCGGCATAGCCGAACTCATTAAGCGAATCGAGTCCTTCATAGACCAGTTGGCGTGCCAGCCCCTGTCCACGGTATTTTTCATCAACCGCCAACGGAGCCATGCCGACCCATTGTAGGTCTTCGCCCTGCACATCAACCGGACTGAATGCCACATAGCCAATGACCTGACCTTCGTCATCTGTCGCCACCAGGCCCAGCGTCAGAAAGCCATCTTCACGCAGATCGTGAACCAGCTTCGCTTCCGCATCGCTTTCGAATGAACGACGCAGCAGGGCATCAATACCCGGCGCATCAATGGGAATTTCTACTCGAATTAGCATGGTTCACCTACCGATGTCTGTTTGGTTTCAGGCGCGGTTTTCATTCCCGCCTCAACAAAATCCGCCAGTTGCAGCAGCATCATACGTAAGGCTTTCGGCATCTGCTCCAGTTCAATGGCGTCCATCAGGTTTTTCACATACAGCCCCAGCTCCGTATCGCCTTCAATCATCAGCCGACGCTGGAAGAAGAGCGTGTCTGGATCTTGTTTACGCGCCGCAATCATCAGCAGATCGCTGGCGTCGGCACTAAAACTCACATCAGCTTGCGCGTTCTGGCTGACAACCAGTTTGCCATTCACCACCGAGGTAAACCATTGCAGGTCAATATCACGCACATGAATACTTAACCAGCGGCCTTCAAGAAACTCCAGCTCGCCGTCGTCCAGCGCCTGACGGAATTGCCAGCTTAAGACCTGCTCAAGAACCTGGCGTTTAAGCGCAAATGGCGTCAGTTTTACCGGTACACTCAACAGAGATGGCCCCAAATGCACAATGCGGGAACGCAGTTTATCCAACACGAGTTTTACTCCCTGCTTCAACAATCATCCTATTTTGCCATATTGGAAAAATAACATGGCGGTATAAATCAACAATTCCATATGAAATTGCTGCTACCACCAATACAACTTTAACTGCCTTAAATCAAAAATTGTCGCAGCAGGGTTAACTAAAATCCCAGTTCGTTAACATTTTTGCGCTTTGACTGCGCAACCTTCAGGAAAAATTATGGAGCTGCTCTGCCCTGCCGGAAATCTCCCGGCGCTTAAGGCGGCCATCGAAAACGGCGCAGATGCTGTTTATATCGGGCTAAAAGATGATACTAATGCCCGTCACTTCGCCGGCCTTAACTTTACCGAGAAAAAATTGCAGGAAGCGGTGAGTTTTGTTCATCAACATCACCGCAAACTTCACATCGCAATTAACACTTTTGCGCATCCGGACGGTTACGCCCGTTGGCAGCGCGCCGTGGATATGGCGGCGCAGCTGGGTGCCGACGCGCTGATCCTCGCCGACCTCGCCATGCTGGAGTACGCCGCCGAGCGATACCCGCATATTGAGCGTCATGTGTCAGTGCAGGCTTCGGCAACCAATGAAGAGGCGATTAACTTCTATCATCGCCATTTTGACGTTGCCCGCGTGGTGCTACCGCGCGTGTTGTCGATTCATCAGGTGAAACAACTGGCGCGGGTTACCCCTGTACCGCTGGAAGTGTTCGCTTTCGGCAGCCTGTGCATTATGTCGGAAGGGCGTTGCTACCTGTCGTCGTATCTGACGGGGGAATCGCCCAACACCGTGGGCGCGTGTTCTCCGGCCCGCTTCGTGCGCTGGCAACAAACGCCGCAGGGGCTGGAATCCCGCCTGAACGAAGTGCTGATCGACCGTTATCAGGACGGCGAAAACGCAGGTTATCCGACGCTGTGTAAAGGGCGTTATCTGGTGGACGGCGAGCGTTATCACGCGCTTGAAGAACCAACCAGTCTCAATACCCTGGAACTGCTGCCGGAGTTAATGGCGGCAAATATTGCTTCGGTGAAAATTGAAGGCCGCCAGCGTAGCCCGGCGTATGTCAGCCAGGTGGCGAAAGTCTGGCGTCAGGCTATCGACCGTTGTAAGGCCGATCCGCAAAACTTCATACCGCAAAGCGCGTGGATGGAGACGCTCGGGTCGATGTCCGAAGGCACGCAGACCACCCTTGGCGCGTATCACCGTAAATGGCAGTGAGAAAAGCAATGAAATATTCCTTAGGGCCGGTGCTGTGGTACTGGCCAAAAGAGACGCTGGAAGAATTTTATCAGCAGGCCGCAGCCAGCAGCGCCGACGTGATTTATCTTGGTGAAGCGGTATGCAGCAAGCGCCGGGCAACCAAAGTTGGCGACTGGCTGGAGATGGCAAAATCGCTCGCCGGAAGTGGCAAGCAGATTGTGCTCTCCACGCTGGCGCTGGTGCAGGCATCCTCCGAACTGGGCGAACTGAAACGCTATGTTGAGAACGGTGAGTTTCTGATTGAAGCCAGCGATCTCGGCGTGGTGAATATGTGCGCTGAGCGCAAACTGCCGTTCGTCGCCGGGCATGCGCTGAACTGCTACAACGCGGTGACGCTGAAAATATTGCTTAAACAGGGCATGGTGCGCTGGTGTATGCCGGTGGAACTTTCCCGCGACTGGCTGGTGAATCTGCTTAATCAGTGCGATGAACTGGGCATTCGCAACCAGTTTGAAGTGGAAGTCTTGAGCTACGGTCATCTGCCACTGGCCTACTCCGCCCGCTGCTTTACCGCGCGTTCGGAAGACCGCCCGAAAGATGAGTGTGAAACCTGCTGCATTAAGTATCCGAACGGGCGCAACGTGCTGTCGCAGGAAAACCAACAAGTGTTTGTACTCAACGGCATTCAGACCATGAGCGGCTACGTTTACAACCTCGGTAACGAGCTGGCATCCATGCAGGGATTGGTTGATGTGGTCCGCCTGTCACCGCAGGGTACTGACACTTTCGCGATGCTCGACGCCTTCCGCGCCAATGAAAATGGCGCTGCGCCACTGCCGTTGACGGCAAACAGCGACTGTAACGGCTACTGGAGACGGCTGGCCGGGCTGGAGCTGCAAGCGTAAGTAAATAGCTCACTTTGTTAACAAGTTTAACTACTCTTTAATGCAGTATTAAAGATTAATCGGTAACAAAGTGAGCTGTTATGACTGATAAAACCATTCCGTTTTCGCTACTCGATCTGGCCCCCATCCCCAAAGGTTCTTCAGCACGAGAAGCGTTCTCCCACTCTCTCGACCTCGCTCGTCTGGCTGAAAAGCGCGGCTATCATCGCTACTGGCTGGCGGAACACCACAATATGACCGGCATTGCCAGTGCTGCAACGTCGGTATTGATTGGCTATCTGGCGGCGAATACCACCACGCTGCATCTGGGTTCCGGCGGCGTGATGTTGCCTAACCACTCACCGTTGGTCATTGCCGAACAGTTCGGCACGCTTAATACACTCTATCCGGGGCGAATCGATTTAGGGCTGGGACGTGCTCCAGGTAGCGATCAGCGGACAATGATGGCGCTACGTCGTCATATGAGCGGCGATATTGATAATTTCCCCCGCGATGTCGCAGAACTGGTGGACTGGTTTGACGCCCGCGATCCCAATCCGCATGTGCGCCCGGTACCGGGCTATGGTGAGAAAATCCCGGTGTGGTTGCTAGGCTCCAGCCTTTACAGTGCGCAACTGGCAGCGCAGCTTGGTCTGCCGTTCGCGTTTGCCTCACACTTCGCGCCGGATATGCTGTTCCAGGCGCTGCATCTTTATCGCAGCAACTTCAAACCATCGGCACGGCTGGAAAAACCGTACGCGATGGTGTGCATCAATATTATCGCCGCCGACAGCAACCGCGATGCCGAATTCCTGTTTACCTCGATGCAGCAAGCCTTTGTGAAGCTGCGCCGCGGCGAAACCGGGCAACTGCCGCCGCCGATTCAAAATATGGATCAGTTCTGGTCGCCGTCCGAGCAGTATGGCGTGCAGCAGGCACTGAGTATGTCGCTGGTGGGCGATAAAGCGAAAGTGCGTCATGGTTTGCAGTCGATCCTGCGCGAAACCGACGCCGATGAGATTATGGTTAACGGGCAGATTTTCGACCACCAGGCGCGCCTGCATTCGTTTGAGCTGGCGATGGACGTTAAGGAAGAGTTGTTGGGATAGTGTGTTTTAACGCGGGAAGCCTTATCCGAGCTGGCAACGCTGTCCTACGTAGGCCTGATAAGCGAAGCACATCAGGCATTGTGTAGGCAGCAGACATGTCGGATAAGGCACCGCTGATTACTGATACACCGGCAGCAAATTAAAGCTCGATAAAATATGGAGCAATGCGTTACCAACGCCAAACACCAGAATCAGCACAATCATCGGTTTGCCGCCCCAGACGCGGAATTTCGGGCTGCCAAAGCGTTTACGCGATGCGCGGGCCAACAGCGCCGGAACAATTGCCGCCCAGATGGTAGCCGCTAAACCGGCATAACCAATGGCGTACAGGAATCCGTTCGGGAACAGCAGACCACCCACGACAGGCGGGGCAAAGGTCAGCAATGCTGTTTTCAAACGGCCCATAGCCGAGTCGTCGAAACCAAACAGATCTGCCAGATAGTCAAACAAACCCAGCGTTACGCCAAGGAACGAACTCGCTACCGCAAAGTTTGAGAACACGACCAGCAGAAGGTCCAGGCTACGGCTGTTCAGCACGCCGCTTAATGCCTGTACCAGCACATCAATATTGCCGCCCTTCTCGGCGATGCCGATAAACTCCGGACGAGGGATGTTACCCATCGTCGCCAACAACCAGATGGTATACAGCGCCAGCGCCATCAGCGTACCGTACACCAGGCATTTCACGATGGTTTTCGGATCTTTGCCGTAATACTTCATCAGGCTTGGCACGTTTCCGTGATAACCAAATGACGCCAGGCAGAACGGCAGGGTCATCAGCAAATACGGCGCATAAGACGCATTGCTTTCGGCGACGTTGAACAATGTCGCAGGCTGCACATGCCCCAGCAGGCTACCGAAGGTGAGGAAGAAGGTAATGACTTTCGCCCCCAGCACAATCGCCGTCATCCGGCTGACCGCTTTGGTGCTCAACCACACCACAAACGCCACCAACAGTGCAAAACCAAAACCCGCCGCGCGTGCCGGGACGTTCAGCGACATCTCCGCGAAGGTGTGATGCAGAATCGAACCACTGGCAGAAATATAGGCATAAGTCAGGATATAGAGCACAAAGGCAATGGAAATGCCGTTGACCACGTTCCAGCCTTTGCCCAGCAAATCTTTGGTGATGGTGTCAAAACTCGAACCGATTCGGTAATTCAGGTTAGCTTCCAGAATCATCAAGCCGGAATGCAGCATACAGAACCAGGTGAAGATCAGCGCCGCCATTGACCAGAAGAACCACGCACCGGACATGACCACTGGCAGAGAAAACATCCCTGCGCCAATAATGGTGCCGCCGATAATCACCACGCCGCCAAGCAGCGACGGTGACGTTTGGGTGGTGGTTAGTGTTGCCATGTGGTCTTCTCTCCAGTGAAAAATAGTGCGACTGCGTTGTTATGCATTGCACTGTACCAGTACACGAGTACAAAAGACAGAAAAAAAGCCCCGATTGTTAAAATCGGGGCTGTATATATTATTTTACAGATTATGTTCGCTGTTCAGCGATGATTACGCATCACCACCGAAACGACGGCGACCGGTAGAGTCATCACGACGCGGTGCGCGGCCTTCACGACGTTCGCCGCTAAAACGACGACCATCACCACGACCACCTTCACGGCGTTCACCGCTGAAGTTACGACCGCCTTCACGACCACCTTCACGACGCTCACCACTGAAACCACGACCACCGCCACGACGCTCACCGCCAGTATGCGGCTGTGCATCGCCCAGTAACTGCATGTTCATCGGCTTGTTGAGAATGCGAGTGCGCGTAAAGTGTTGCAGCACTTCACCCGGCATACCTTTCGGCAGTTCGATGGTGGAGTGAGAAGCAAACAGCTTGATGTTACCGATGTAACGGCTGCTGATGTCGCCTTCGTTAGCAATCGCGCCAACGATATGACGAACTTCAACACCATCATCACGGCCCACTTCAATGCGGTACAGCTGCATATCGCCAACGTCACGACGTTCACGACGCGGACGATCTTCACGGTCGCCGCGCGGGCCACGGTCGTTACGATCGCGCGGACCACGATCATCACGGTCACGGAATTCACGTTTCGGACGCATCGGCGCATCTGGCGGAACAATCAGAGTACGTTCACCCTGTGCCATTTTCAGCAGTGCGGCTGCCAGAGTTTCGAGATCCAGCTCTTCACCTTCTGCAGTCGGCTGAATTTTGCTCAGCAGTGCGCGGTATTGATCCAGATCGCTGCTTTCCAGCTGCTGCTGTACTTTAGCGGCGAATTTTTCCAGACGGCGTTTGCCCAGCAGTTCTGCGTTCGGCAGTTCTACTTCCGGAATAGTCAGCTTCATAGTACGTTCAATGTTGCGCAGCAGGCGACGCTCGCGGTTCTCAACGAACAGCAGCGCGCGGCCAGCACGCCCCGCACGACCGGTACGACCGATACGGTGAACGTAAGACTCAGAATCCATCGGGATATCGTAGTTAACCACCAGGCTGATACGCTCAACGTCCAGGCCACGGGCCGCAACGTCGGTCGCAATCAGGATGTCCAGACGACCATCTTTCAGGCGTTCCAGTGTCTGCTCACGCAGCGCCTGGTTCATGTCACCGTTCAGCGCGGCGCTGTTGTAGCCGTTACGCTCAAGAGCTTCAGCCACTTCCAGAGTCGCGTTTTTGGTACGAACGAAGATAATCGCCGCATCAAAATCTTCCGCTTCCAGGAAACGTACCAGTGCTTCGTTTTTACGCATGCCCCAGACAGTCCAGTAGCTCTGGCTGATGTCAGGACGGGTCGTTACGCTGGACTGAATGCGCACTTCCTGCGGCTCTTTCATAAAGCGGCGGGTAATGCGACGAATCGCTTCCGGCATGGTTGCAGAGAACAGAGCGGTCTGATGACCTTCCGGGATCTGCGCCATAATGGTTTCAACGTCTTCGATGAAGCCCATGCGCAGCATTTCGTCAGCTTCATCCAGAACCAGACCGCTCAGTTTAGAGAGGTCCAGAGTGCCACGTTTCAGGTGGTCCAGCAGACGGCCCGGAGTACCGACAACGATCTGCGGCCCCTGACGCAGGGCGCGTAATTGCACGTCATAACGCTGGCCGCCGTACAGGGCAACCACGTTTACGCCGCGCATGTGTTTAGAGAAATCCGTCATTGCTTCAGCAACCTGTACCGCCAGTTCGCGGGTCGGTGCCAGCACCAGAATCTGTGGTGCTTTCAGCTCAGGATCAAGATTCTGCAGCAGAGGTAAAGAGAATGCTGCAGTTTTTCCGCTCCCCGTCTGGGCCATACCCAGAACGTCGCGGCCATTCAGCAGATGTGGAATACACTCTGCCTGAATTGGAGATGGTTTTTCGTAACCCAGATCGTTAAGGGCTTCAAGGATAGGAGCCTTCAGGCCCAGATCTGCAAAAGTGGTTTCGAATTCAGCCATGTAGTACGTGTGCCTCAAAATTAATGGCGGCCAGTCTACATAACTCATCATGAAATTGATCAGCAATTTTCATTGAAAAGTGTGAACCGGCTCAAAGTAGGTGTATTAACGAACAACAACGCCCTCACCCGTTAAGGTGATGGCAATCAAATAAGATTACGGGCTGATGTGTACGTCAGCTATTGCTGGTCCGATTCTGCCAGGTCATCTTGGTCCTGGCCCAGGAGCGATAATTCCAACAATGCGTATCGGTGCTCAACAAAGTTATGAACGTTGTTGGCAACCGCCAGTTTGAACAGTGCCGTGGCGCTGTCCAAATCCCCCAGACTTAGGTAGTACTTACCTAAATAGAAGTTGGTTTCACTGAGATGCTCAGCGAGCGAGGTGTTATCCGTTGCGTCCGCCTTGAGCCTTTCCATTAACGTTTGTTCGCTAATGTTGCCCAGGTAGAACTCGACAATGTTCCATCCCCACTGTTCCTTGTCCGATTTTTCGAAGTGCTGTTTCAACACTTCTTTAGCCTGCTTCTCATCGAGCTTCTGCTCGGCGAGATAAAGCCACAGACTACGGAAAGGATCATTGGGATCGTCTTGATAAAACGCCAGCAGATCATCTTGCGCTAACTTGTCACGACCGCCGTAATATAATGCGATCCCGCGATTCAAGTGCGCGTAGTTGTAAGTTGGATCAAGCTCAAGTACAGAATCAAACGCTTCATAGGCAGCATCAAAATTGCCTGCCTGCGTTAAATATATGCCTAAGTAATTGAATACTTCAGGCATATCCGGTCGGATTGCCAGCGCTTGCGAAAAATCGTTACGCGCTAATGCCCTCAGACCGAGACTATCATACAACACTCCGCGCTCATATAAAAGCTGTGCGCGTTCGTCATCGGTTAAAGCCCGACTGGCAAGGATTTGTTCCATACGTGCCAGAATCACTTCCTGCTGTAAAGTCGGTTGCAATGGTACCGCGAGGACTTCACTTTTACGCCAGGAAGTATTACTGCATCCTGCAAGCGTAAGTGCTGTCGCAACGAAACACCAGCGCAAAAAAGGCTTCATTTCCCACTCCCGAAGACCACGGTTGAATGAACGTCCTGTTCCCGGTTGCTAACAAGGCGTCCTGCCCGGTTAAAAGCCCCCCGCCGCAGCGGAGGGCAAATGGCAACCTTACTCGCCCTGTTCAGCAGCCGGAGCTTCCGGTGCTGCAGCAGGTTGAGACTGCTCAGTCGCTTCTTTAATGCTCAGACGGATACGGCCCTGGCGATCAACTTCCAGAACTTTCACCGGTACTTCCTGACCCATCTGCAGGTAATCGGTCACTTTCTCAACGCGTTTGTCAGCGATTTGAGAGATGTGTACCAGACCTTCTTTACCGCCGCCGATGGCAACAAATGCGCCAAAGTCAACGATACGGGTCACTTTACCATTGTAGACGCGGCCCACTTCGATTTCTGCAGTGATCTCTTCGATACGACGAATAGCGTGTTTCGCTTTCTCGCCGTCGGTCGCTGCGATCTTCACAGTACCGTCATCTTCAATTTCGATGGTGGTGCCGGTTTCTTCGGTCAGAGCACGGATTACAGAACCGCCTTTACCGATAACATCTTTGATCTTGTCCGGGTTGATCTTGATGGTATGGATACGCGGTGCGAACTCAGAGATATCGCCACGCGGCGCGTTGATCGCCTGTTCCATTACACCCAGGATGTGCAGACGCGCACCTTTAGCCTGGTTCAGCGCAACCTGCATGATCTCTTTGGTGATACCTTCAATTTTGATATCCATCTGCAATGCAGAGATACCGTCGCGGGAACCCGCAACTTTGAAGTCCATATCGCCCAGGTGATCTTCGTCACCCAAAATGTCAGACAGTACAACGTAGTTGTCGCCTTCTTTCACCAGACCCATCGCGATACCCGCAACGGCAGCTTTGATCGGCACACCTGCGTCCATCAGCGCCAGAGACGCGCCGCACACGGAAGCCATAGAAGAGGAACCGTTGGATTCGGTGATTTCAGACACAACACGTACGGTGTACGGGAATTTGTCCATATCCGGCATTACTGCCAGCACGCCGCGCTTCGCCAGACGACCGTGACCAATTTCACGACGCTTCGGAGAACCGACCATGCCGGTTTCACCTACGGAGTACGGAGGGAAGTTGTAGTGGAACAGGAAGGTGTCAGTACGTTCGCCCATCAGTTCATCAAGAACTTGCGCGTCACGTGCAGTACCCAGCGTTGCGGTAACCAGCGCCTGCGTTTCACCACGGGTGAACAGCGCAGAACCGTGAGTACGCGGCAGCACGCCAGTACGCACATCCAGACCACGGATCATATCTTTTTCACGACCGTCGATACGCGGTTCGCCTGCCAGTACGCGGCTACGAACAACATTTTTCTCGATAGCGTGCAGAATTTCACCTAGTTCGTTTTCGTCCAGAGTTTCATCTTCAGCAAGCAGCGTCGCGATGGTTTCAGATTTGATGACGTCAACCTGCGCATAACGCTCTTGTTTGTCGGTGATGCGGTAAGCATCGCTCAGACGAGCTTCAGCCAGTGCAGCAACGCGCGCGTTCAGCGCTTCGTTTACCGGCTCCGGCTGCCAGTCCCAACGCGGTTTACCGGCTTCTTTCACCAGTTCATTGATGTTCTGAATAACAACCTGCTGTTGTTCATGACCGAACACTACTGCGCCCAGCATCTGGTCTTCGCTCAGCAGTTCAGCTTCAGATTCAACCATCAGCACAGCAGCTTCCGTACCGGCAACAACCAGGTCCAGTTTGCTCTCTTTCAGCTCGTCCTGAGTCGGGTTCAGTACGTACTGGTCATTGATGTAACCTACGCGGGCAGCACCAATCGGACCATTGAACGGAATACCAGACAGAGACAGTGCTGCGGAAGCACCAATCATCGCGACGATATCCGGGTTAACCTGCGGGTTAACAGAAACCACGGTGGCGATAACCTGAACTTCGTTGACGAAGCCTTCCGGGAACAGCGGGCGAATCGGGCGGTCAATCAGACGCGCGATCAGGGTTTCGCCTTCGCTTGGGCGGCCTTCACGACGGAAGAAGCTACCCGGGATACGACCAGCAGCGTAGGTACGCTCCTGATAGTTAACGGTCAGTGGGAAGAAGTCCTGACCTGGTTTGGCTTTTTTCTGGCCGACAACGGTAACAAATACCGCGGTGTCATCCATGCTAACCATAACAGCGGCAGTGGCTTGACGCGCCATCATGCCGGTTTCCAGAGTCACGGTGTGTTGGCCGTACTGGAATTTACGAACGATCGGATTAAGCAATGTAATACCCTTTTCTTTCTTAGACAGCACCTTACGGTACTGGTGTTAATACCCGATCTTCTGCGCATCCTCGCGACTAATGACAACCCTAACCCAGCCAAATGTGGGTAAAGCCTCTCATTAGCCGCGCGAACCTCTGCAACGGAAGATCATTCATAGCAACAATACATTAGTTTCCAGTGAATTGCTGCCGTCAGTTTGAAAAAAGGGGCCACTCAGGCCCCTTTTCTGAAACTCGCAAGAATTAGCGACGCAGACCCAGGCGCTCGATGAGCTGGGTGTAACGTGCTACGTCTTTACGTTTCAGGTAGTCGAGCAGTTTACGACGCTGAGAAACCATGCGCAGCAGACCACGACGGCTGTGGTGATCTTTTTTGTGCTCTGCAAAGTGGCCCTGCAGGTGGTTGATCTGTGCAGTCAGCAGTGCTACCTGAACTTCAGTAGAACCGGTGTCGTTTTCACCACGACCAAACTCAGAAACGATTTTAGCTGTTGCTTCAGTACTTAGAGACATTTTAAAACTCCAAAGTATATAGAATGAAAGGACGCCGATCTCTAATTCAGCGATCCCAGTGTACGTTACGCAAAGTGTTAAACATTTTACGCGACGTTAAGCGGCAGTATTCTACTCGTAGCGACCTGTTATCGCAAGACGGTTAACATTACGCCGGATATTCAACCACCAGGCGACGAGGCGCTACGCGGCCTTCATCGTCAATTTCACCCATACCGATAAACTTGCCATTCTCACCTTCTGTAACACGAACCGGTCCTTCCAGCGGCGCACCAGATGTACGAACCGGGTTACCATTTTTGAAGTAAACAGAAGACGTTAACGGAAGATTCACCACCGGATAGTCCGAAGCTGGACTGTCCATTGGCATCAGTAATGGATCAAGTAACTCCGCAGCCGGAATATTCTGCTGTTCAGCTTGCTCAACAAGTTCACGCAGGTGCTCCAGGGTCACCATCCGTTCAACCGGATATTTACTTACCGCCAGACGGCGCAGGTAAATAACATGCGCGCCACAGCCGAGTTTTTCCCCCAGGTCGTCAATGATAGTGCGGATATAAGTGCCTTTTGAGCAGTGAATTTCCAGCTCCAGCTCATTGCCTTCATGGCGAATAAACAGCAATTCATAAACGGTAATCGGGCGCGCTTCACGTGGAACTTCAATGCCCTGACGCGCGTATTCGTACAGTTTTTTGCCCTGATATTTCAGTGCGGAATACATCGAAGGGATCTGTTCGATATCGCCGCGGAAAGTATCCAGCGCCGCCGCCAGCTGCTCTGCACTAAAGGTTACCGGACGTTCTTCAACGATTTGTCCATCGGCGTCGGAAGTATCGGTACGCTGTCCAAGACGCGCAATCACCCGATAGCGTTTGTCGGAGTCCAGCAGATACTGGGAAAACTTCGTCGCTTCCCCGAGGCAAATCGGCAACATGCCAGTTGCCAGCGGGTCCAGCGCACCGGTGTGTCCGGCACGGTTGGCGTTATATATACGTTTCACTTTTTGCAGCGCATCGTTGCTGGACATCCCCTGCGGTTTATCCAGCAACAAAACGCCGTTAATGTCGCGACCGCGACGACGAGGACGACTCATTAGTCCTCCTTGCTGTCGTCCGGGTTAACACGACGTTCTTCGTCATGTTTGACCACGCTGGTCACCAGATTTGACATACGCATCCCTTCAACCAGTGAGTTGTCGTAGAAGAAGGTCAGTTCCGGCACGATACGCAGACGCATCGCTTTACCCAGCAGGCTGCGGATGAAACCAGAAGCTTCCTGCAACGCTTTGATGCCCGCTTTAACCGCGTCTTCATCTTTGTCGTTGAGGAACGTCACATATACTTTGGCATACGCCAGGTCACGAGACATTTCGACACCGGAAACGGTGGTCATCATGCCCAGACGAGGATCTTTAATTTCACGCTGCAGGATGAGAGCGATCTCTTTTTGCATTTCCTGCGCTACGCGCTGCGGGCGACCAAATTCTTTCGCCATAATAAATTCTCCTGACAAAAAAGGGGCTGTTAGCCCCTTTTTAAAATTAATTTCAGGTGGAAGGGCTGTTCACATAGGCCTGATAAGACGCGCCAGCGTCGCATCAGGCAATCCATGCCGGATGCGGCGTAAACGCCTTATCCCGCATGGAACCCTAAAAACCTTAAGCGATGGTACGTTGGATCTCGATGATTTCGAATACTTCGATCACATCGCCAGTGCGGACGTCGTTGTAGTTCTTAACGCCGATACCACATTCCATACCGTTACGGACTTCGTTAACGTCATCTTTGAAGCGGCGCAGGGACTCCAGCTCGCCTTCGTAGATAACAACGTTGTCGCGCAGAACGCGGATCGGGTTGTGACGTTTAACCACACCTTCGGTAACCATACAGCCTGCGATGGCACCAAATTTCGGCGATTTGAACACGTCACGAACTTCCGCCAGACCGATAATCTGCTGTTTCAGTTCAGGAGACAGCATACCGCTCATCGCCGCTTTCACTTCGTCGATCAGGTTATAGATGACGGAGTAGTAACGCAGATCCAGGCTTTCCGCTTCAATCACTTTACGTGCAGAGGCATCAGCACGAACGTTAAAGCCAACCAGGATGGCGTTGGACGCCGCAGCCAGGGTGGCGTCGGTTTCGGTGATACCACCTACACCAGAACCGATGATCTTCACTTTAACTTCGTCAGTAGACAGTTTCAGCAAGGAGTCGGAGATCGCTTCCACAGAACCCTGTACGTCTGCCTTCAGGACGATATTCACTTCGTGAACTTCGCCTTCGGTCATGTTGGCGAACATGTTCTCGAGTTTAGATTTCTGCTGACGAGCCAGTTTAACTTCGCGGAATTTGCCCTGACGGTACAGTGCAACTTCACGTGCTTTCTTCTCGTCACGTACAACGGTAACTTCATCACCCGCAGCCGGAACACCGGACAAGCCGAGGATTTCCACCGGAATGGACGGACCCGCTTCCAGCACTTCCTGACCCAGTTCGTTACGCATCGCACGAACACGCCCGTATTCGAAGCCACACAGAACGATATCGCCCTTATGCAGAGTACCTTCGCGTACCAGTACAGTAGCAACCGGACCACGACCTTTATCGAGGAAGGATTCGATAACCGCACCGCTCGCCATCCCGTTACGTACGGCTTTCAGTTCCAGGACTTCAGCCTGCAGCAGGATAGCATCCAGCAGTTCATCAATACCGGTACCCGCTTTTGCAGATACGTGTACGAACTGGCTTTCGCCGCCCCACTCTTCTGGCAGGATGCCGTACTGAGAGAGTTCGTTCTTAACGCGATCCGGATCGGCTTCTGGTTTATCGATTTTGTTCACAGCAACCACTACCGGAACACCCGCCGCTTTCGCGTGCTGGATAGCTTCGATGGTCTGCGGCATTACGCCGTCGTCTGCAGCAACAACCAGGACTACGATGTCCGTTGCCTGCGCACCACGTGCACGCATTGAAGTAAACGCGGCGTGCCCCGGGGTGTCCAGGAAGGTGATCATGCCGTTTTCAGTTTCAACGTGGTATGCACCAATGTGCTGGGTAATGCCGCCCGCTTCGCCAGAGGCCACTTTCGTTGAACGAATGTAGTCCAGCAGAGAGGTTTTACCGTGGTCAACGTGACCCATGATGGTCACAACCGGCGCGCGCGGTTCAGCCGCAGCACCCGTGTCACGGTCGCTCATTACCGCCTCTTCCAGCTCGTTTTCACGACGCAGGATAACTTTGTGGCCCATCTCTTCAGCAACCAGCTGTGCGGTTTCCTGATCGATAACCTGGTTGATGGTTGCCATTGCGCCCAGTTTCATCATCGCTTTGATGACCTGAGAGCCTTTAACCGCCATCTTGTTAGCCAGTTCGCCAACGGTGATGGTTTCGCCGATCACAACGTCACGGTTAACGGCCTGAGCAGGCTTCTGGAAGCCCTGCTGCAGCGAAGAACCTTTACGTTTTCCGCCTTTACCGCCACGTACCGCTGCACGCGCTTCTTCGCGATCAGCTTTTGATTCAGCGTGTTTGTTGCCTTTCTTCGGACGCGCTGCTTTCGCGTTACGACCACGGCCACGGCCGCCTTCGACTTCACGATCGCTTTCGTCTTCTGCCTGACGGGCATGTTGAGAGGTAGTAACGTGATAATCGCTGGAATCTTCAGTTGGTTCCGCGTTATCAGTCCATTTATTTTCTTCCGCCATACGACGTGCTTCTTCAGCAACGCGACGTGCTTCTTCTTCGAGTTTACGACGCGCTTCTTCTTCAGCTTTACGCTTGAGCTCTGCAGCTTCCTGCTCACGGCGGGCTTTTTCAGCCTGGGCGGTTTTAGTCATATCGTCTTGTTGATTGCTCACTTTGTCTTTTTCCGCAGCTTCACGTTTCGCTTGTTCAGCGGCTTCACGTTTAGCTTGTTCTGCGGCCTCACGTTCAGCTTTTTGTTGCGCCTCGCGTTTGGCCGATTCTTCTGCCTCACGACGGGCTTGCTCTTCCGCTTCACGCTGCGCTTGCTCTTCCGCCGCAAGGCGCTCGGCCTCTTGCGGGTCACGTTTCACAAAGGTGCGTTTCTTGCGGACTTCGATTTGTACCGATTTGCTTTTTCCACCGGTACCAGGAATGTTAAGGGTGCTGCGTGTTTTACGCTGCAGCGTTAATTTGTCCGGACCTGAATTTTTCTGGTTCAGGTGGTCAATTAAAGCCTGTTTCTCTTGTGCGGACACAGAGTCGTCAGCAGACTTCCGGATACCTGCATCAGCAAATTGCTGTACCAGGCGTTCCACGGAGGTCTGTCGCTCTGCGGCCAGCGTTTTAATCGTTACATCTGTCATGCTGTTCCTTCCTGCTACAGTTTATTACGCTTCGTCACCGAACCAGCAAATATTACGGGCAGCCATAATCAGTGCTCCGGCTTTTTCGTCGGTCAACCCTTCGATATCAGCCAGATCATCAATGCCCTGTTCGGCGAGATCTTCCAGCGTACAAACGCCACGGGCGGCCAGTTTGAATGCCAAATCACGATCTATCCCTTCAAGGTTCAGCAGATCGTCAGCCGGCTTGTTATCACCGAGGCTTTCTTCCTGGGCCTGTGCAATGGTGGCCAGTGCATTTTTAGCACGCTCACGCAGTGCTTCAACGGTCGGCTCATCAAGGCCTTCGATTTCCAACAGCTCTTTCATCGGCACATAGGCCAGTTCTTCCAGCGTTGAGAAACCTTCTTCTACCAGGACAGTCGCGAAGTCTTCGTCAATGTCGAGATAACGGGTGAAGGTGTCAATCGCTGCATGCGCTTCCGCCTGATGCTTAGCCTGCAGGTCGTCAACGGTCATCACGTTGAGTTCCCAACCGCTGAGCTGCGAAGCCAGACGCACGTTCTGACCGTTACGGCCAATCGCCTGCGCCAGGTTACCGGCTTCAACGGCGATATCCATGGTGTGTTTATCTTCATCCACCACGATAGAAGCAACGTCTGCCGGTGCCATCGCATTAATCACGAACTGCGCCGGGTTATCATCCCACAGGACGATATCGATACGCTCGCCGCCCAGTTCAGTAGAAACCGCCTGAACACGCGCGCCACGCATACCTACGCAAGCACCTACCGGATCGATACGTTTATCGTTGGTTTTCACCGCGATTTTCGCACGAGAACCCGGGTCGCGAGCCGCTGCTTTAATTTCAATCACTTCTTCGCCGATTTCTGGCACTTCAATGCGGAACAGTTCGATCAGCATTTCCGGCTTGGAACGGGTAACGAACAGTTGCGCGCCACGCGCTTCCGGGCGAACGGAATAAAGCACGCCACGAACGCGGTCGCCAGGGCGGAAGTTTTCACGCGGAAGCATATCTTCGCGCAGGATCACGGCTTCAGCGTTGTTGCCCAGATCCAGAGAGATGTTGTCGCGGTTTACTTTTTTCACCACGCCGGTGATGATTTCACCTTCGTGTTCACGGAACTGATCAACCACCATCGCACGTTCGGCTTCACGCACTTTCTGCACGATAACCTGTTTTGCCGTCTGGGTGGTGATACGGTCAAAGGTAACAGACTCAATCTGATCTTCAACGTAATCGCCCAGGTTCAGGCTTTCATCTTCATAACGTGCGGCTTCAAGGGTGATTTCCTTGGTCGGCTGGGTGACTTCATCAACAACTAACCAGCGACGGAAGGTGTCAAAATCACCGCTTTTGCGATCGATCTGTACGCGGACGTCGATCTCTTGTTCATATTTTTTCTTTGTTGCTGTCGCCAGCGCGCTTTCCAATGCTTCGAAAATCTTCTCGCGAGGTAGCGCCTTTTCATTGGATACGGCTTCAACTACAGCCAAAATTTCTTTGTTCATCGCGGGCTTTTCACCTCATCCAGACTATTAAAAGTGGGGAACCAGGTTCGCCTTCTGGATATTACTCAGCGCGAACACTTCATCTTTACCTTCGACGGTAACTGTGATCATTTCACCGTCTACCGCTTTGATAACGCCCTGCCATTTACGACGGTTTTGTACCGCCATACGGAGAACCAGAGTCACCTCTTCTCCGACAAAACGGGCGTAGTGTTCAGCCGTGAACAGTGGGCGATCGAGACCCGGTGAGGAGACTTCCAGGTTATAAGCAACGGTGATGGGATCTTCAACATCCAGCACAGCACTTACCTGGTGGCTCACATCAGCACAATCATCAACATTGATGCCATCTTCACTATCAATATAGATGCGCAGTGTGGATGTGCGACTGCGAATAAACTCGATGCCAACCAGCTCAAAACCCAGGGCCTCAACTGGCGCAGTAATCATCTCTGTTAATTTTTGCTCTAATGTGGACAAGCCCACCCCCAAGACATAAAAAAAGGGCCTAAAGCCCAGTTATTCTGTAGTCAGATAACAAAAAACCCCGATAAATCGGGGCTTTATATAACTGAACCCTATAACCGCAACTGCGGTCTGGAGCACTTTCCAGAAGGATTTTTTCAAATCCCACTACGAAGGCCAAAGTCTTCACAGTATATTTGAAAAAGAACTCTAAGGGAAAGTGGTTGCGGGGGCCGGATTTGAACCGACGACCTTCGGGTTATGAGCCCGACGAGCTACCAGGCTGCTCCACCCCGCGCCTGAAACGTGGCAAATTCTACTCGTTTTGGGTAAAAAATGCAAATACTGCTGGGATTTGGTGTACCGAGACGGGACGTAAAATCTGCAGGCATTATAGTGATCCATGCCACATTTTGTCAACATTTATTGCTAATCACATGAATGAATATCCAGTTCACTTTCATTTGTTGAATACTTTTGTCTTCTCCTGCTCTCCCTTAAGCGCATTATTTTACAAAAAACACACTAAACTCTTCCTGTCTCGGATAAAAGATGATTAAATGAAAACTCATTTATTTTGCATAAAAATTCAGTTAGAGCGAAAATCCAGGCTCATCATCAGTTAATTAAGCAGGGTGTTATTTTATGACGACGATTCTCAAGCATCTCCCGGTAGGTCAACGTATTGGCATCGCTTTTTCTGGCGGTCTGGACACCAGTGCCGCACTGCTGTGGATGCGAAAAAAGGGAGCGGTTCCTTATGCATATACTGCAAACCTGGGCCAGCCAGACGAAGAGGATTACGATGCGATCCCTCGTCGTGCCATGGAATACGGCGCGGAGAACGCACGTCTGATCGACTGCCGCAAACAGTTGGTCGCCGAAGGTATTGCCGCTATTCAGTGTGGCGCTTTCCATAACACTACTGGCGGCCTGACCTATTTCAACACGACGCCGCTGGGCCGCGCCGTGACCGGCACCATGCTGGTTGCTGCCATGAAAGAAGATGGCGTGAATATCTGGGGTGACGGCAGCACCTATAAAGGAAACGATATCGAACGTTTCTATCGTTACGGTCTGCTGACCAATGCTGAACTGCAGATTTACAAACCGTGGCTTGATACTGACTTTATTGATGAACTGGGCGGCCGTCATGAAATGTCTGAATTTATGATTGCCTGCGGTTTCGACTACAAAATGTCTGTCGAAAAAGCCTACTCCACGGACTCCAACATGCTTGGTGCAACGCATGAAGCGAAGGATCTGGAATACCTCAACTCCAGCGTCAAAATCGTCAACCCGATTATGGGCGTGAAGTTCTGGGATGAGAGCGTGAAGATCCCGGCAGAAGAAGTCACAGTACGCTTTGAGCAAGGTCATCCAGTGGCGCTGAACGGTAAAACCTTTAGCGACGACGTAGAAATGATGCTGGAAGCTAACCGCATCGGCGGTCGTCACGGGCTGGGCATGAGCGACCAGATTGAAAACCGTATCATCGAAGCGAAAAGCCGGGGTATTTACGAAGCTCCGGGGATGGCACTGCTGCACATTGCGTATGAACGTCTGCTGACCGGTATTCACAACGAAGACACCATTGAGCAGTATCATGCACATGGTCGTCAATTGGGCCGTCTGCTGTACCAGGGGCGTTGGTTTGACTCCCAGGCGCTGATGCTGCGTGACTCTCTGCAACGCTGGGTTGCCAGCCAGATAACAGGTGAAGTGACGCTGGAACTGCGTCGCGGGAACGACTACTCGATCCTCAATACCGTCTCTGACAACCTGACCTATAAAGCAGAGCGTTTGACCATGGAGAAAGGCGACTCTATGTTTACGGCTGAAGATCGTATTGGTCAACTGACCATGCGTAACCTGGATATTACCGATACCCGCGAGAAGCTGTTCGGTTATGCCAAAACTGGACTGCTCTCCTCCTCCGCCTCTTCGGGCGTGCCGCAGGTGGAGAATCTGGAAAATAAAGTTAAGTAATCTCAGAGCTTTCATGCTAAAGGCCGCCAATGCGGCCTTTTTTACGACCAATATAATGTGATCGCGCATAACGATTTAGATGTCTGTTCCAGCAAAGCTGGCCAATGTCATGAGTTGATTAATATCGCTTGTCGCATGCAAAACTGAAGCTGAACGAACTATTGCGCCGATTTGTTTGACGTTCGAAAGACTACGGAAATTGGTCAAGTTGATGACATTCAGGACGGGTCATTAAAACGAAAAAAGACGCTTTTCAGCGTCTCTTTTCTGGAATTTGGTACCGAGGACGGGACTTGAACCCGTAAGCCCTATTGGGCACTACCACCTCAAGGTAGCGTGTCTACCAATTCCACCACCTCGGCACGGATACTACTTTTTAGTTCGGGATATCGCTGGTCGGCTTAGCCGGAGCAGCTGGCTGAGTTTGTTCGGTTTTCGCCGGCGCACTCAGGTTTTCCCATTCGCTACCTTTATTGGTTTTGTTGCTGTTGATGTTACCCAGCACCAGACTGATGATGAAGAATAACGTTGCCAGCAGCGCCGTCATGCGGGTCATGAAGTTACCAGAACCACTTGAACCAAACAGCGTAGCGGAAGCGCCTGCTCCGAAGGAGGCTCCCATATCAGCGCCTTTACCTTGCTGCAGCATGATCAGACCTACAAGGCCAATTGCTACAATAAGGAAAACTACTAAAAGAGCTTCGTACATAATCAACCTGTTCCTTGCGGAGTTGCCGCGTACCAATGCTTCAACCAATAAAGCGGGAGTTTTTAATCTTTCCCACTGAAGCGGGTGTGAATACTAACCAAAGCGAATGACCTTCGCAAGGGCAATTTTATTGCATTGTATCAACTGCGGAAAAAAACAGCAAAACCGATGTACTTAAGAAGAACAAAGGCGACAATCGCCGTCTTTTTAGCCAGTTAGCTATCGAATTAAACGGCTTTTACCGCGTCAGCGATGCGATGCGCAAATTCGGTTACCTGCGCTTCGTCTTCACCTTCTACCATCACGCGAATTAACGGTTCGGTGCCGGATTTACGCAACAGCACACGTCCACGGCTACCCAGCGCCGCTTCAACTTCTGCGGTCACAGCTTTGACTGATTCATGCTCCAGCGGATCGCCGCTACCTGCGGTGTAACGCACGTTAACCAGAATCTGCGGGAACATTTTCATACCACTGCAAAGGTCGTGCAGACTCATATGGTTACGCGCCATCGCCGCCAGCACCTGCAAACCTGCAACAATGCCATCACCGGTGGTGGTTTTATCCAGCAGGATCACATGACCGGAGTTCTCGGCACCGATGCGCCAGCCTTTCTCCTGCATTTTTTCCAGTACGTAGCGGTCGCCCACTTTCGCACGAGCAAATGGAATACCTAACTGTTTCAGCGCCAGTTCCAGCCCCATGTTGCTCATCAATGTACCCACCGCGCCACCACGCAGCTGGCCCTGACGAAGACCTTCACGCGCGATGATATACATGATCTGATCGCCATCGACTTTATTGCCTTCATGGTCAACCATAATCACGCGGTCGCCGTCACCGTCAAAGGCGATACCGAGATCTGCTTTTTCAGCCAGTACGCGCGCCTGTAACGCACGAACATCAGTTGCGCCCACTTCGGCATTGATGTTTACGCCGTTCGGCTCACAACCGATAGCGATAACATTCGCTCCCAGCTCGCGCAGCACGTTCGGCGCAATGTGATAAGTCGCGCCGTTGGCGCAATCCACCACAATTTTCAGTTCGCTCAAACTAAGTTCATTCGGGAACGTGGCTTTACAAAATTCGATATAGCGCCCCGCTGCGTCAACGATACGGCTGGCTTTACCCAGTTCTGCCGAATCAACGCAGCTAATCTCTTTTTCCATTTCAGCTTCAATGGCTTCTTCAACTGCATCCGGCAGCTTGGTGCCGTCAATAGAAAAGAATTTGATCCCGTTATCATAGAATGGGTTATGTGATGCAGAAATTACAATCCCAGCTTCGGCGCGGAAGGTACGCGTCAGATAAGCCACGGCCGGTGTTGGCATCGGGCCAGTGAAGAGTGCGGAAAGACCGGCAGCCGCCAGACCCGCCTCCAGCGCCGACTCCAGCATATAGCCAGAAATACGGGTGTCTTTACCGATAATAATCTTGCGGGAACCATGACGTGCCAGCACTTTACCCGCAGCCCACCCCAGCTTAAGCACAAAATCAGGCGTGATCGGCGCATCCCCAACACGACCACGAATCCCATCGGTACCGAAATATTTACGATTACTCATAGCGTTTGTTTTCCTTTGCAGACAGAGTGGCTTCCACCACTCGCATCGCTTCTACGGTTTCTTTGACGTCATGAACACGAATAATGTGCGCGCCTTGCATTGCGGCAATGACCGCACAGGCCAGACTACCGCTCAGGCGCTCGGACGGCCCCACGTTCAACAGCTGTCCAATCATCGATTTTCGTGACATACCCACCAACAGCGGCAGGTTGAAATGATGAAATTCAGCCAGACGCGCCAGTAATGCATAGTTGTGATGGAGATTTTTACCGAAACCGAATCCGGGGTCGAGCAACAATTTCTCTTTTGCGATACCAGCCTGTTCGCAGCGTGCTATTTGCTCAACAAAGTAGCGATTTACCTCGGCAAAGACATCGTCATACTTTGGTGCTTCCTGCATGGTCTTTGGGTTTCCCTGCATATGCATCAGGCAAACTGGCAAACCAGTTTCAGCGGCAGCTTCCAGGGCGCCGGGTTCGGAAAGGGAGCGGATATCATTAATGATGTGAGCGCCTGCTTTCGCTGACTCACGGATCACTTCCGGTTTGGATGTATCTACCGAGATCCAAACTTCAAATCGTTGCGCAATTGCCTCAACGACTGGAATAACACGCTGCAACTCTTCTTCAACGCTCACTTCCGCAGCCCCTGGACGTGTGGACTCGCCGCCAACGTCAATGATCGTTGCGCCAGCATTGATCATCAGATTCGCATGTTTCACCGCATCAATCAGCGAATTATGCGTGCCGCCATCGGAGAAAGAATCAGGCGTGACGTTGAGGATCCCCATTACGTGAGGATGGCTAAGGTCCAGTGAAGAGCCCTGGGCAAAGAGTTTCATGGTGTTATCCCTGGTATGAATTGATAAGAAAAAACCCCGGAGCACGCCCCGGGGTTTTCGGTACAAATACAGTCATCTGATGCGGGAACTTACTTGTCGCCTAACTGCTCTGACATGGTGTTACCCGGGTTCGGCGTACGCGGTTCATCAACCGGACGAGGAGCCTTTGGACTACCATTGTCGCCAGAATTGTTAGAAGCGCCTGGTTCTTCCCAGCCCGCTGGCGGGCGTACATCGCGACGTGCCATCAGGTCATCAATCTGCGGTGCATCGATGGTTTCATATTTCATGAGCGCATCTTTCATTGCATGCAGAATATCCAGGTTGTCGTTCAACAACTGACGCGCACGATTGTAGTTACGCTCAATCAGTAACTTCACTTCCTGGTCGATGATACGCGCAGTTTCATCGGACATATGTTTCGCTTTCGCCACGCTACGACCGAGGAACACTTCACCCTCTTCTTCCGCGTACAGTAGCGGACCAAGTTTTTCGGAGAAGCCCCACTGAGTCACCATGTTACGTGCCAGGTTGGTCGCAACTTTAATATCGTTGGACGCACCGGTAGAAACATGTTCCGGCCCGTAGATGATCTCTTCTGCCAGACGGCCACCGTACAGCGTAGAAATCTGGCTTTCCAATTTCTGACGGCTGGCGCTGATTGCGTCGCCCTCAGGCAAGAAGAAAGTCACACCCAACGCACGTCCGCGCGGGATAATCGTCACTTTGTGCACCGGATCGTGTTCCGGCACAAGGCGACCGATAATCGCATGGCCTGCTTCGTGGTATGCAGTCGATTCTTTCTGCGCTTCCGTCATCACCATGGAGCGACGTTCCGCACCCATCATGATTTTGTCTTTCGCTTTTTCGAACTCAACCATCGACACAACGCGTTTGTTGCCACGAGCAGCGAACAGTGCCGCTTCATTCACCAGGTTCGCCAGGTCTGCACCGGAGAAACCAGGAGTACCACGGGCAATGATTGCCGCGTCAATATCTGGTGCCAATGGTACGCGACGCATGTGAACTTTCAGGATCTGTTCACGACCGCGAACATCTGGCAAGCCAACCACAACCTGACGGTCGAAACGGCCAGGACGCAGCAGCGCCGGGTCCAGAACGTCCGGACGGTTAGTCGCGGCGATAACGATGATACCTTCGTTACCTTCGAAGCCATCCATCTCAACCAGCATCTGGTTCAGAGTCTGTTCACGTTCATCGTGACCACCGCCCAGACCTGCGCCACGTTGGCGGCCGACGGCGTCGATTTCATCGATAAAGATGATACACGGTGCCGCTTTCTTCGCCTGTTCGAACATGTCACGAACACGGGATGCACCCACACCGACGAACATTTCTACGAAGTCAGAACCGGAGATAGTAAAGAACGGAACTTTCGCTTCGCCTGCAATCGCTTTTGCCAGCAGCGTTTTACCGGTACCCGGAGGACCGACCATCAGGACGCCTTTCGGGATCTTACCGCCGAGTTTCTGGAAGCGGCTTGGCTCGCGCAGATACTCAACCAGTTCAGCAACTTCTTCTTTTGCTTCGTCGCAGCCCGCAACGTCAGCAAAGGTCGTTTTGATCTGATCTTCCGTCAGCATGCGCGCTTTGCTCTTACCGAACGACATGGCACCTTTACCACCGCCGCCCTGCATTTGACGCATGAAGAAGATCCAGACACCAATCAGCAACAGCATCGGGAACCAGGAGATGAAGATAGAAGCCAGCAGGCTTGGCTCTTCAGGCGGTTCACCGACAACCTTGACGTTCTTGGTCAGCAGGTTATCCAGTAACTTCGGATCCTGAACCGGAATGTAAGTGGTATAACGGTTACTATCTTTCTTGGTAACGTTGATTTCACGTCCGTTGATACGCGCTTCACGAACCTGGTCGTTATTGACCTCTTGTAGGAAGGTAGAGTAATCCACCTTACGTCCATTAGACTCGCTGGGCCCAAAGCTCTGGAATACTGACATCAGCACAACGGCAATGACCAGCCAGAGTATTAGGTTTTTCGCCATGTCACTCAAGGGATTAACCTCTTATTACAACTGTGTTAAAAACAGCGTCAGGATACTCTATATCCAGCATCTTTCAAACTTTCGTCTGAAATCTCCCGGTTAGGGTTTACGCCCGGTCGCTACAATATACACTTCCCGCGAACGTGCACGAGAAGAGTCCGGCTTACGAACTTTGACCTTCGTAAACAGGGAGCGAATTTCCCTTAGATACTCATCGAAACCTTCGCCCTGGAACACCTTCACTACAAAACTGCCACCTGGCGCTAATACATCACGACACATTTCTAGCGCCAGTTCCACCAGATACATGGCACGGGGGATATCCACCGCCGGTGTTCCGCTCATGTTTGGTGCCATATCGGACATGACAACCTGGACTTTGCTGTCGCCTACGCGCTCCAGCAGTGCTTTCATCACCAGTTCATCACGAAAATCGCCCTGAAGAAAGTCCACACCAACGATAGGATCCATAGGTAAAAGATCGCAAGCGATGATACGGCCTTTGCCGCCAATTTGGGTGACCACATATTGTGACCAACCACCTGGCGCAGCACCAAGGTCGACAACCGTCATTCCCGGTTTAAAGAGTTTGTCACTTTGCTGTATTTCATCAAGTTTAAACCAGGCACGGGAACGTAACCCCTTTTTCTGTGCCTGTTGAACATATTTATCGCTAAAGTGTTCCTGAAGCCAGCGACTGGAGCTGGCAGAACGCTTCTTACCTGTCATTTAACTTTCCCATTGGGATAACTCATCGTAACCAATTGCGTAAATTTTTACGCGCCTATTTGGCGATATATGGGAGATGGCGGTAGAATGACCCGTTTTCAATCCCAACGTAAGCAAAAAAATACGATGAATCTGAGTACTAAACAAAAACAGCACCTGAAAGGTCTGGCACATCCGCTCAAGCCAGTTGTTCTGCTTGGCAGTAATGGTTTGACCGAAGGGGTGCTGGCCGAGATTGAACAAGCGTTAGAGCACCATGAACTCATCAAGGTGAAAATCGCCACTGAAGATCGCGAAACTAAAACCTTGATCGTGGAAGCTATCGTGCGCGAAACCGGCGCCTGTAATGTACAGGTCATCGGTAAAACGCTGGTGCTTTATCGTCCAACTAAAGAACGTAAAATCTCGCTGCCACGCTAAGATTATCCTAAAGTTACACACATTTGCTGTGTAAAACGAGGGATTTTCCGCAAGCAGGAGAGCAAAATGCCACGCTCTGTTCGTTGATAAAAGGCCGCATAGCGGCCTTTTTCCTTTCTTTACAATACATCAACATTTTGAGTATTGGGTAATTCTTACAGGTATTCCACCTTAATTACTTCAAATTCTACATCGCCGCCCGGCGTTTTGATGACCACTACATCATCTTCTTCTTTGCCAATCAGTCCACGAGCGATAGGCGAGTTTACAGAAATCAGGTTCTGTTTAAAGTCAGCTTCGTCATCGCCTACGATGCGATAGGTCTGTTCTTCATCAGAATCCAGATTCAAAACCGTCACGGTAGCGCCAAAAATCACGCGACCATTGTTTGGCATTTTGGTGACATCAATTACCTGCGCGTTCGACAGCTTGGCTTCGATATCTTTGATACGGCCTTCGCAAAAACCCTGCTGCTCACGCGCAGCGTGGTATTCGGCGTTTTCTTTCAGGTCGCCATGCTCACGCGCTTCCGCGATAGCAGCAATGATTTCAGGACGGCGCACAGATTTCAGAAAATCCAGCTCTTCGCGTAATTTTTCAGCGCCGCGTAAGGTCATCGGAATAGCTTGCATTTGTTATACCTCTTGAATATTCCTGATGGGGAGAGTCTCCACTCGCCCCGGCTGTTCGGCATGCCCGGCACAACTCCTCGTCGGGGCCAGAAGCAAAAAAATACCGACCCGGGAACAGGTCCCAGGCCAGCAATAATTCACATTTTGATAGTCATTTTACCCTGAAGTTCCCGAAGGGTCATCGTTTACTTTATAGGGCGTTGCGCCGTAGTATGACGACTCGATTCCAGGTTGTTAGCGCGAGATTATGCGATTTTCCAGATTTATCATCGGATTGACCAGCTGTATAGCGTTCAGTGTTCAGGCCGCGAATGTTGATGAGTACATTACTCAACTCCCCGCTGGCGCCAACCTTGCCCTGATGGTGCAAAAAGTCGGCGCGTCTGCCCCCGCTATTGATTACCATAGTCAGCAAATGGCGCTGCCCGCCAGTACGCAGAAGGTGATCACTGCGCTGGCGGCGTTGATTCAACTTGGCCCCGATTTTCGTTTCACCACTACACTTGAAACCAAAGGCAATGTGGAGAACGGCGTACTCAAGGGTGACTTAGTGGCGCGATTTGGTGCCGATCCGACGCTAAAACGTCAGGATATTCGTAATATGGTGGCGACCCTGAAAAAATCAGGCGTCTCCCAAATCGATGGCAATGTGTTCATAGACACGTCCATTTTTGCCAGTCACGATAAAGCCCCCGGCTGGCCCTGGAACGATATGACACAATGCTTTAGCGCCCCGCCTGCCGCCGCCATTGTTGACCGCAATTGCTTTTCCGTCTCGCTCTACAGTGCCCAAAAACCCGGTGATATGGCCTTTGTTCGCGTGGCCTCTTATTACCCTGTGACTATGTTCAGCCAGGTACGCACTCTCCCCCGAGGTTCAGCCGAAGCGCAATATTGCGAGCTGGATGTGGTGCCAGGCGACCTTAACCGCTTTACGTTAACCGGATGCCTACCACAACGTTCAGAGTCGCTACCGTTGGCTTTTGCCGTACAGGATGGCGCCAGCTACGCCGGAGCGATTCTGAAAGATGAGTTAAAACAGGCAGGCATTACCTATTCCGGCACGCTACTGCGACAAACGCAGGTTAACGACCCAGGAACGGTGGTTGCCAGTAAACAGTCGGCCCCTTTGCACGATCTGCTTAAGATTATGCTGAAAAAGTCCGACAACATGATCGCCGATACCGTCTTTCGCATGATTGGTCATGCGCGCTTTAATGTCCCGGGGACATGGCGTGCCGGGTCGGACGCCGTGCGTCAGATCCTGCGTAAGCAGGCGGGTGTGGATATTGGCAACACGATTATTGCAGATGGTTCGGGGCTTTCACGGCATAACCTGATTGCACCAGCCACCATGATGCAGGTGCTGCAATACATTGCCCAACACGACAATGAGCTTAACTTTATCTCAATGCTACCTTTAGCAGGCTACGATGGTTCGTTGCAGTACCGTGCAGGTCTGCATCAAGCGGGCGTAGATGGTAAAGTTTCAGCGAAAACAGGTTCGTTGCAGGGCGTGTATAACCTGGCAGGATTCATCACCACAGCAAGTGGGCAACGAATGGCGTTCGTACAATATCTTTCTGGTTATGCAGTAGAACCCGCAGATCAGCGTAATCGCCGTATTCCGTTGGTACGTTTTGAAAGCCGTTTGTATAAAGATATTTACCAGAACAATTAGTCAAAAAGAAACCCCGGCACATGGCCGGGGTTTCAGATTATTGACAAAGTGCGCTTTGTTTATGCCGGATGCGCCGTGAACGCCTTATCCGCCCTACAAAATCTTTCAAATTCAATATATTGCAATCATCTTGTAGGCCTGATAAGTGTAGCGCATCAGGCTTATTTGGCATTGGTCATCAGTGATTAACGCTTGTAAATGAACTCAACGCCTTCTTCGTCGTCTTCGTCCCAGTCGTCATCCCAGTCTTCATCATCCTCTTCAGCAATCTCTTCAAGCTGCTGACGATGATAATCATCCCACATGAATTCGACTTTCTCAGGCTGTTTCGCTTCTTCTGCCTGCACGACCGGGTTTTCAATGATAAAGGTCATCACATCCCAGCAGAGATCTTTCACGCCCAGTCCGCTCGCCGCAGAGATCAGATAATATTTATCTTCCCAGCCCAGCGCCTCAGCGATCGCTTTCGCTTTCTCTTCAGCTTCTGCTTTATCCAGCAGGTCGATCTTGTTGAAGACTAACCAGCGTGGTTTCGCCGCCAGATCCTGGCTGTATTTTTCCAGCTCGCTGATAATAATACGCGCGTTTTCAACTGGATCGGTGCCGTCAATCGGATCGATATCGATGAGGTGCAACAGGACGCGGCAACGTTCCAGGTGCTTCAGGAAGCGAATACCCAGACCTGCGCCTTCCGCAGCGCCTTCAATCAACCCCGGGATATCAGCAACAACGAAGCTCTTCTCGTTGTCCATACGTACCACGCCCAGGCTTGGTACGAGCGTAGTAAACGGATAGTCCGCTACTTTCGGTTTAGCCGCCGAGACAGCGCGGATAAATGTCGATTTACCGGCATTTGGCATCCCCAGCATACCGACATCAGCCAGCAGCATCAGCTCCAGCAGCAGCTCGCGCTTATCGCCCGGCGTACCGTTGGTTTTCTGCCGTGGTGTACGGTTAACGGACGATTTGAAACGGGTATTGCCCAGACCGTGCCAGCCGCCCTTGGCAACCAGCAGACGCTGACCGTGTTTGGTCATATCGCCCATGGTTTCACCGGTACCCTGGTCGATTACACGCGTACCTACCGGCACTTTAATCGTCACGTCTTTACCGCGCTTACCGGTACAATCGCGGCTTGCGCCGTTCTGACCGCGCTCTGCACGGAAAGATTTTTCAAAACGATAATCGATAAGCGTGTTCAGGTTCTCGTCGGCTTCCATCCATACGTCACCACCGTCACCGCCGTCGCCGCCATCCGGGCCGCCTTTCGGAATATATTTTTCGCGGCGGAAGCTCACGCAACCATTACCGCCATCACCTGCAACGACCAGAATCGATGCTTCATCAACAAACTTCATTTTATTCTCCGTAAATCATTCGCCTGCGCGGGGTTGCGATACCACCGTTGTATGCTTACGTAATCCGCCCCAAATACGATGACCAATGGCGGAATACATCGCGCCCGCAACCACGACAAACGCACCGAGATAACCTAAAAGGTTTAACATCGGTCTGGCGAAGAAATCGGGCCAGGCCAGTTATAAAAGATCTGAAAAAAACAGCGTAAACAGTGGGGTGAGCGTGATGATCGCACTCACCTGCGCTGCCTGCCAGCGAGCCATCGCTTCCGCCAGGGCGCCATATCCTACCAAGGTATTCAGTCCGCAAAAAATTAAACATGCGAGCTGCCAGTGGCTAAGCTGCGCTATCACCCCTGGCTTTGCCAGAGGGAAGAGCGCAATTGTACATAAAGTGTACAGTAAAAACAGAATCTGCGGTGAGGCCAGCCGACGCAATAAAACCTTTTGCGCCACGCCATAACTCACCCAGACCGTCGCCGCACCGACCCCAAAGATAACTCCCCAGGTATAATCGGTGAGCTTTGTAAATATCTCGACCAGACTGGTATTAAAAAACATGACCAGGCCGCTCAGGAGCATCAATGCCCCTACAACCTGAGTGCTGCGCATTTTCTCTTTCAGGATAAATACGCTGGCAACCATCATGCCAACCGGCGAGAGTTGCCCAATCACCTGCGAAGCGGTCGGGCTCAGGTATTGCAAGGATGAACTGAACAGGATGAAGTTCCCAAACAGCCCAGCGGTCGCCACTGCCAACAAAATCAACCAGCGTGGCTTACGAAACACGCGTAATGGCGGCAACCTCTTCTTCAGTGCAAGAATGGCACCAAGACCAATACTCGCCATCAAGAAACGGTAAAACACGATTGTCGGAGGCTCCATCACCTCCAGCACCTGCTTCATTGCGATTGGCAACGCACCCCAGCAAATTGCGGTAGTGAGCGCCAAAAGAATACCAATGCCTGCCTGCTGCTTCATACCGTATTCCCTGCAAAGCGCATTTGCGGATTAACGCCGCACCATGCGCATTTTACCGGTTATCGAATGTAAAAAGCCCCGCAACGTGTTGCGGGGCTTTCATCCGTTACCGGGACGCGAAAAACTTATTCAGCTTCGATGCTGATAAATTTACGGTTTTTCGGGCCTTTAACTTCGAATTTCACTTTACCGTCTGCTTTAGCAAACAGAGTGTGGTCACGACCGCAACCTACGTTAGCGCCAGCGTGGAATTTGGTACCACGTTGACGAACGATGATGCTACCCGCCAGAACGGATTCGCCACCGAAACGCTTAACGCCCAGGCGTTTAGCTTCTGAATCGCGACCGTTACGTGTGGAGCCGCCAGCCTTTTTATGTGCCATTTGAAATCTCTCCTCAGGTCTTAGGCGCTGATGCCAGTAATTTTCACATCAGTGAACCACTGACGATGGCCCTGCTGCTTACGATAGTGTTTACGACGGCGAAACTTAACGATTTTAACTTTCTCGCCACGACCGTGAGCAACAACTTCAGCTTTGATTACGCCGCCATCAACGAAAGGAACGCCGATTTTGACTTCTTCACCGTTTGCGATCATCAGCACTTCAGCGAACTCAACAGTTTCGCCAGTTGCGATGTCCAGCTTTTCCAGGCGAACGGTCTGACCTTCGCTTACTCGGTGTTGTTTACCACCACTTTGGAAAACCGCGTACATATAAAACTCCGCTTCCGCGCACACCTTTTCAATGATTCAGAGTGCGCTATAAATATTCACAATAGGGCGCGAATATTACGCAAAACGCACGCCTTTGACAAGTGCTACAGTCAATACACGAAGAAAAAAAACACAACTTGTACGGTAACGTTTATCTGTGCCATTTTTTCAGTACAATCACTCTATATTCCTAACCATAAACCCTAAGTTGCCTCTGTTCACAGTAAGGTAATCGGGGCGAAAAGCCCGGCTTTTGCGATGAATTTAGAAAAAATCAATGAGTTAACCGCGCAAGATATGGCGGGTGTTAATGCAGCAATTCTCGAGCAGCTTAATTCCGACGTCCAACTGATCAATCAGTTAGGCTATTACATCGTCAGCGGCGGCGGTAAACGTATTCGTCCGATGATTGCTGTACTGGCTGCACGAGCTGTTGGCTATGAGGGGAATGCACATGTCACCATTGCTGCCCTAATTGAGTTTATCCACACGGCGACCCTGCTACACGACGACGTTGTGGATGAATCAGATATGCGCCGAGGTAAAGCTACCGCCAACGCCGCTTTTGGTAACGCTGCCAGCGTGCTGGTAGGCGATTTTATTTATACCCGTGCGTTCCAGATGATGACCAGCCTCGGCTCGCTCAAAGTTCTGAAAGTGATGTCAGAGGCTGTAAACGTCATCGCGGAAGGTGAAGTTTTGCAACTGATGAACGTTAATGATCCAGACATCACCGAAGAGAACTACATGCGTGTTATTTACAGCAAAACCGCACGTCTGTTCGAGGCTGCAGCTCAGTGTTCCGGTATTCTGGCAGGCTGTACGCCGGAAGAGGAAAAAGGCCTGCAAGATTATGGTCGTTACCTCGGCACGGCTTTCCAGCTGATCGACGATTTGCTCGATTACAATGCCGATGGCGAACAGTTGGGCAAAAATGTCGGTGATGATCTGAACGAAGGTAAACCGACGCTGCCGCTGCTGCATGCGATGCATCATGGCACACCAGAACAGGCACAGATGATCCGTTCCGCCATCGAACAAGGGAACGGTCGACATCTTCTGGAACCGGTTCTGGAAGCAATGAACGCTTGCGGCTCTCTGGAATGGACACGTCAGCGTGCGGAAGAAGAAGCAGACAAAGCCATTGCTGCATTGCAAGTGTTGCCGGATACCCCATGGCGAGAGGCGTTAATCGGCCTCGCACACATCGCTGTTCAACGCGATCGTTAATCCCTTCCTGTTATCCCGCGTACTGCGCGGGATAGTTCTAATAAACTCCAAAAAACCCTCAATCAATCGCAAAATTGTCTAAAATACAGATAACTTATCTTAATATATTCTGAATATTCACACTCCTTACAGGAACTTTTTAGAACAATGCGCCATCAGGAGTATAGTGGCGTTACCCGGAGTGCATGTTCTGAAAGTAAGCGACTAACTTAAGGAGTGAGGAAAGATGGAAAATAATTTTATTGACTGGCATCCCGCCGATATCATTGCGGGTTTGCGGAAAAGAGGAACGTCAATGGCGGCGGAATCTCGCAGAAATGGTTTGAGTTCCTCGACACTGGCGAATGCATTATCGCGTCCCTGGCCGAAAGGAGAGATGATTATTGCAAAAGCATTAGGAACTGATCCCTGGGTTATCTGGCCATCACGCTATCATGACCCGCTGACCCATGAGTTTATCGACAGATCGCAGTTGATGCGCAGCTACACCAAACCGCAAAAATGAGTAGCCTGGCGGTAGCCCCGCGAACGGGGCTGCCAGCTATCAGACGATTACTCGCCTTTCACACGCTCAATGTTAGCACCAAGCGCGCGAAGTTTGTCTTCAATGCGTTCGTAGCCACGATCGATGTGATAAATACGATCAACAACCGTAGTACCTTCTGCAATGCAGCCAGCCAGCACCAGACTTGCTGAAGCACGCAGATCGGTTGCCATTACCTGTGCGCCGGAAAGTTTTTCAACACCGTGACAAATAACGGTATTGCTTTCAATTTCGGCATGCGCGCCCATACGGCTCAGCTCAGGTACGTGCATAAAGCGGTTTTCAAAGACCGTTTCGGTGATGAATCCCGTTCCTTCTGCCACCAGGTTCAGCAGCGTGAACTGGGCCTGCATATCGGTCGGGAACGCCGGATGCGGCGCAGTACGTACGTTAACGGCCTTCGGACGTTTGCCGTGCATATCCAGGCTAATCCAGTCTTCGCCTACTTCGATGTCCGCCCCAGCGTCACGCAGTTTCGCCAGCACAGCGTCAAGGGTATCTGGCTGGGCGTTACGGCAGATGATTTTGCCGCGAGAGATCGCCGCCGCCACCAGGAAGGTGCCGGTTTCGATGCGGTCAGGAAGCACACGATAGACACCGCCCCCCAAGCGCTCCACACCTTCGATGACAATACGATCGGTACCCTGGCCGCTAATTTTCGCGCCCAGCGTAACCAGGAAGTTCGCGGTATCGACGATTTCCGGTTCACGTGCCGCGTTTTCAATAATCGTGGTGCCTTCCGCCAAGGTTGCAGCACACATAATGGTCACGGTTGCACCAACACTGACTTTATCCATCACGATGTGCGCGCCTTTCAGACGGCCATCGACGGAAGCTTTAACGTAACCTTCTTCCAGTTTGATGGTCGCGCCTAATTGCTCAAGGCCGGAAATATGTAAATCAACCGGACGAGCGCCAATCGTACAACCACCAGGCAAAGAAACCTGCCCCTGACCAAAACGAGCCACCAGCGGCCCAAGCGCCCAGATAGAGGCACGCATGGTTTTAACCAGATCGTAAGGCGCGCAGAAGACATTAACGTCACGGGCATCGATACGCACAGAACCATTACGTTCTACTTTGGCGCCAAGCTGGCTAAGCAGCTTCATTGATGTATCGACGTCTTTCAGTTTCGGGACGTTCTGGATCTCCACCGGTTCTTCCGCCAGCAGTGCAGCGAAAAGGATAGGCAGAGCAGCATTTTTAGCGCCGGAAATTGTGACTTCGCCCTGGAGCTTCGTTGGCCCCTGAACACGAAATTTATCCATTTAGTATGTTCTCAGTTAACAATTCATATCCGCTACCGGCGTATCGCCCATAGCTCAAAAGCCGTTCAGTTTGCGATCACGCGCCCACTCCGCAGGGGTATACGCTTTGATCGACACAGCATGAATGCGGTTATCCGCAATATATTCCATCAGCGGACCGTAAACCGTCTGCTGTTTTTTAACCCGGCTCATGCCATCAAACATCTCACCCACGGCAATAACCTGAAAGTGGCTGCCATCGCCGGAAACGTGGACTTCCTGGAGGGAAAGAGCGTTCATCAGCACGCTCTGAATTTCATTATTTTCCATGGGATCTTCATTCATCAGTTAATAAACCAGCGAAACATCTTAGAGCAAAGTTGCGCTGTCATAAATAAGCAAAAAGCCTTGCTGATTAATCAGACAAGGCTCGACTTACTGGTAGGTTTGCCGGACTGGCGGGTAACGCCTTATCCAGCCTGAAAAAAATTAACGAGGCAGAACATCAGACGGCAAATTATACAATTTTGCCAGGGTATACACCTTGTCGTTTACCCCCTGAAGCGTCACGCTGTTGCCTTGCTTTTTCGCCAGATCGATCAGATGGAGCAGCAACGCCAGTCCACCCGTATCAACGCGGGACACTCGACTAAGATCGATGCGGGTAATCCCCCTCACCGCTTCGTCACGCATTTCCCAAAGCGGCAGCAGAACGTCCTGATCCAGCTCTCCGGTCAATACCAGGGTGTCACCCGTCTGCATCCAGCTCAGTGACTCGCTCATTATTTTTTCTCTTCCAGGGTGATTTTCTGTTGAGAAATAGACTTCAGTTGTGCGGTCAGACCATCGATGCCTTTCGTGCGCAGTAAAGTCCCCCACTCATTTTGTTTCGTGGTGATCATGCTGACGCCTTCGGCAATCATGTCATAAGCCTGCCACTTGCCAGTCTGAGAGTTTTTACGCCACTGGAAATCGAGACGTACCGGTGGACGGCCATTCGGGTCAATAATGGTGACGCGGATAGGCACAATGGTTTTATCACCCAACGGCTGTTCTGGCGCAATCTGATAGGTCTGACCGTGATACATCGCCAGCGCCTGACCGTAAGCCTGCTTCAGATACTCATGGAAAGCGGCAAAGTAGGCTTCACGCTGGGCTGGGGTCGCGCTTTTGTAGTACTGACCCAGTACCAGCGCACCGGCGTATTTTATCTGTACGTACGGAAGCAGTTCCTGATCGACGATGGTACGCAGGTAATCAGGATTAGCCCGAATTTGCGATTGTTCATTCTTCAGGCGATCGAACGTTTTCTGTGCCGCCTCGTCCATCAGCTTATACGGATTGGTCTGATCTGCCGCGGTTGCCGCACTCAGCGGTGCAATCATTAGCAAAGCGACCATCATTAAACGTTTAAACATGCGTCGGTTCTCCTGAAATTATTTCGTTGTACCCACAGGTTCAGTGGTTTCATTATTACCTGGCGCAGCGGCTGGCGCATCGCCACTATTCTTATTGTCATCGCCTTTACTGCCGTAAAGGAACTGACCAATGAGATCTTCCAGAACCATCGCAGATTTGGTGTCCTGAATCGTATCCCCCTCTTTCAGAATAGCAGTCCCCAGTTCCGGGTCTTCAAAACCGACGTTTAATGCCAGATATTGTTCCCCAAGCAAACCGGAAGTACGAATGCTCAACGAACTGGTATCAGGAATGTGGTTATAACGTTGTTCAATTTCCAGCGTCACGCGCGGTAGATAGGTTTTCGGGTCCAGCGTAATATCTGCAACCCGGCCGACGACAACACCACCAATACTGACCGGAGAGCGCGCTTTCAGCCCGCCGATATTATCGAACGTCGCATAAAGCGTGTAGGTCGGTTCAGTTCGCATTGACGTCACGTTTGCCGCTTTCAGGCAAACAAACAGCGCCGCCAGCAGTGCTGCTAATAAAAAGATACCCACCCAAATTTCATTTTTTTTCGTTTGCATGAACTCAATTCCCAAACATCAATGCGGTCAGCACAAAATCCAGCCCCAGTACGGCCAGAGACGAGTGGACAACGGTACGAGTGGTTGCCCGGCTAATCCCGGCAGAGGTCGGGATGGCGTCATAACCGTTAAACAGCGAAATCCACGTCACCGTAATAGCGAACACCACGCTCTTAATCAGACAGTTGACCAGATCCATACGCCAGTCGACGGCGTTTTGCATTGCCGACCAGAAGAACCCACTATCAATGCCTTTCCAACTGACGCCAACCAGCGATCCGCCCCAGATCCCCACGGCGACGAAAATTATCGTCAGCAGCGGTAGTGAAATTACCCCAGCCCAGAAACGTGGGGAAATGACGCGGCGCAGTGGATCCACGGCCATCATCTCCATGCTGGAGAGCTGCTCTGTGGCGCGCATCAAACCGATTTCCGCAGTTAACGCCGAACCGGCACGTCCGGCAAACAGCAGTGCTGCGACCACCGGCCCCAGTTCGCGCAGCAGCGACAAGGCCACCAGCATCCCCAGACTGGTTTCCGCACTATAAGTGGTCAGCACCAGATAACCTTGCAGACCCAGCACCATTCCGATGAACACGCCAGAAACCACAATAATCAGCATCGACAGGACGCCGACATTATAGAGCTGACGCACCAACAGCGGCGCATGTTTGCGAAATTCCGGTTTGCCGACCAGCGCATTGAATAACATTAACCCGGCCCGCCCGAACGTTCTCAGGGTTTTAATCCCTTTATGTCCGAGCGACGCCAGCGCATTTAACAGCATGAGTGGCTTAACTCCCTGGTAAAAGATCAGCGTGATAATCGCCGGCAGGATAGCGGAACGGAACTGGTCCGTCAGCAATCCCGTCCAGAAACTGACGTACGCGAGGATCAGGATTCGCCTGCAACGCCTGGGCGCTACCGTGAGCGACAATCTTTTTGTCTGCCAGGATCCAGGCGTGATCAGCAATACTTAAGACTTCCGGCACATCGTGAGAAACCACCACACAGGTTACGCCCAGCGCGCTGTTCAGCTCGGAAATCAGCTTCACCAGGACGCCCATAGTGATGGGATCTTGCCCAACAAACGGCTCATCAAACATGATGAGATCCGGCTCCAGCGCAATTGCACGCGCCAGCGCCGCACGACGCGCCATCCCGCCTGAAAGCTCCGATGGCATAAGTTTGGCCGCTCCGCGCAGCCCCACGGCTTCCAGCTTCATCATCACCGTGCTATGCAGCAACGGCACGGGAAGGTGGGTATGCTCGCGCAGTGGGTAGGCGACGTTGTCAAAAACGTTCATATCGGTGAACAACGCGCCGGACTGAAACAACATGCTCATCCGTTTACGCACGGTATACAGGCGCGAACGAGACATCGCCGGAATATTCTCACCATCAAAAAGGATCTCACCGTGATCTGGCGCGATTTGCCCACCAATCAGACGGAGTAGCGTCGTTTTACCGATGCCTGATGGCCCCATAATCGCCGTGATCTTCCCTCGCGGCACGGTCAGGGAAATATTATCGAAGATGCAGCGATTGCCACGCGTAAAACTGACATCGCGCATATCGACTAAATTCGCCACAGACTGCTCCATAATTCACCCTTTGTCTTGCGTTGATTTTCTAAGCATGGCGCTCAATTTAACCTTGAACCCAACATATTTACAGAATATTACCCGCCGCGGTTAGCGAAAGCTGGCATTTGTTTTACTTTTTAGCCGCATAAAGTCAAAATTAAGAATTCATTACGGCTTTCTGAAAATCTTCAGCGGACCGGCGAGTATACCTGAAGAAAGGACGTTAGATGCTTTTAGCTACGGCACTGTTAATTGTTGGTTTACTTTTGGTCGTTTACAGTGCCGACCGTCTGGTATTTGCCGCCTCAATTCTTTGCCGCACTTTTGGCATCCCACCGCTGATCATCGGCATGACCGTAGTCAGTATTGGTACGTCACTTCCAGAAATAATCGTTTCGCTTGCCGCGTCGCTGCATGAACAACGAGATTTAGCCGTCGGCACAGCACTCGGCTCAAACATAATCAATATTTTACTGATCCTCGGTCTGGCTGCGCTGGTGCGCCCTTTTACCGTACATTCCGATGTTCTGCGCCGTGAATTACCATTAATGTTATTAGTCAGTGTGGTGGCCGGTTCCGTACTCTATGACGGACAACTTGGTCGCAGCGATGGTATCTTTCTCCTCTTTCTGGCTGTGCTATGGCTGCTGTTCATTGTTAAACTTGCACGTCAGGCAGAACGTCAGGGGACTGACAGCCTGACCAGAGAACAGCTTGCAGAGCTACCGCGCGAAGGCGGTTTACCTGTCGCGTTTTTATGGCTCGGCATTGCATTGATTATCATGCCGGTAGCAACGCGGATGGTGATTGACAACGCCACCGTACTGGCGAATTACTTTGCCATCAGCGAGTTGACTATTGGTCTGACGGCAATCGCTATCGGCACTAGTCTGCCGGAACTGGCAACCGCGATAGCAGGTTTTCGCAAAGGTGAAAACGACATTGCTGTCGGTAATATCATTGGCGCAAACATTTTTAATATTGTCATCGTGCTGGGTTTACCCGCGCTGATAACGCCCGGGGAGGTTAACCCACTGGCGTACAGCCGTGACTGCAGCGTGATGCTGTTGGTCAGTATTATTTTTGCGTTGCTATGCTGGCGACGCTCCCGGCAATCTGGCCGTGGCATTGGGGTATTATTAACAGGCGGATTTGTCGTATGGCTGGCGATGTTGTACTGGTTATCGCCAATACTCGTTGAATAACTGGAAACGCATTATGTCGCACGTAGAGTTGCAACCGGGTTTTGACTTTCAGCAAGCAGGTAAAGAAGTCCTGGCGATTGAACGTGAATGCCTGGCAGAGCTTGATCAATACATCAATCAGAATTTCACGCTCGCCTGTGAAAAGATGTTCTGGTGTAAAGGTAAAGTCGTGGTCATGGGAATGGGTAAATCGGGACACATTGGGCGCAAAATGGCAGCAACCTTTGCAAGCACCGGTACTCCGTCATTTTTCGTCCATCCCGGTGAGGCCGCACATGGCGATTTAGGCATGGTCACCCCGCAGGACGTGGTCATTGCGATTTCTAACTCAGGTGAATCCAGCGAAATCACGGCCTTAATCCCGGTACTCAAACGCCTGCATGTACCGTTAATTTGCATCACCGGTCGTCCGGAGAGCAGCATGGCACGCGCAGCAGACGTGCATCTGTGTGTTAAAGTAGCGAAAGAAGCCTGTCCGTTAGGGCTGGCACCAACCAGCAGTACTACCGCGACGCTGGTCATGGGAGATGCGCTCGCCGTCGCCTTGTTGAAAGCGCGCGGCTTTACCGCCGAAGATTTTGCACTTTCGCATCCAGGCGGCGCACTTGGTCGTAAACTTCTGCTTCGCGTCAGCGATATTATGCATACGGGCGACGAGATCCCGCATGTCAAGAAAACAGCCAGCCTGCGCGATGCGCTGCTGGAAGTCACCCGCAAAAATCTTGGTATGACCGTCATTTGCGATGACAATATGATGATTGAAGGCATCTTTACCGACGGTGATTTACGCCGTGTCTTCGATATGGGCGTGGATGTCCGTCAGTTAGGTATTGCCGATGTGATGACGCCAGGGGGAATTCGTGTACGTCCTGGCATTCTGGCCGTTGAGGCGCTGAACTTAATGCAGTCCCGCCATATCACTTCCGTAATGGTTGCCGATGGCGACCACTTACTCGGTGTGTTACATATGCACGATTTATTGCGTGCTGGCGTAGTGTAAAGATTCAAGGATAAACAACAATGAGTAAAGCAGGTGCGTCGCTTGCGACCTGTTACGGCCCTGTTAGCGCCAATGTGATGGCAAAAGCAGAGAACATTCGTCTGCTGATCCTCGACGTTGATGGCGTATTGTCAGATGGTCTGATTTATATGGGTAACAATGGCGAAGAGCTGAAAGCGTTCAATGTTCGTGACGGTTACGGTATCCGCTGTGCGCTCACCTCTGATATTGAAGTCGCCATCATTACTGGACGAAAGGCTAAACTGGTAGAAGATCGGTGTGCAACGTTAGGGATCACCCATCTGTATCAGGGGCAATCAAACAAGCTTATCGCCTTTGGCGATCTGCTGGAAAAACTGGCGATTGCGCCAGAAAACGTGGCTTACGTTGGTGATGATCTTATCGACTGGCCAGTGATGGAAAAAGTGGGCTTAAGCGTGGCCGTAGCCGATGCGCATCCGCTATTGATTCCGCGCGCTGATTACGTGACGCGCATTGCTGGCGGTCGTGGCGCGGTTCGTGAAGTTTGCGACTTATTACTTCTGGCGCAGGGCAAACTGGATGAAGCCAAAGGGCAATCGATATGAGTAAAGCCAGACGTTGGGTTATCATTGTGCTATCACTGGCGGTTCTGGTGATGATCGGCGTTAACATGACCGAGAAAGACGATACCGCCCAGGTGGTCGTCAACAACAATGATCCCACCTATAAAAGCGAGCATACGGACACGCTCGTCTATAACCCAGAAGGAGCCCTAAGCTATCGATTGATTGCTCAACACGTTGAATATTATTCCGATCAGGCCGTTTCGTGGTTTACGCAACCCGTACTTACCACGTTTGATAAGGATAAAATCCCGACATGGTCGGTTAAAGCAGATAAAGCCAAGCTAACCAATGACCGGATGCTCTATTTATATGGACACGTTGAAGTCAACGCACTCGTGCCGGACTCTCAACTTCGCAGAATCACGACGGATAACGCGCAGATCAATCTGGTGACGCAGGATGTTACCTCTGAAGACCTCGTCACGTTATACGGAACAACATTTAACTCCAGCGGTCTGAAAATGCGCGGCAACTTACGCAGCAAGAATGCCGAGCTGATTGAAAAGGTTAGAACATCCTATGAAATTCAAAACAAACAAACTCAGCCTTAATCTTGTGCTTGCCAGCTCACTTCTGGCCGCCAGCATTCCGGCATTTGCCGTTACCGGAGATACTGACCAACCGATCCACATTGAGTCGGACCAGCAATCTCTTGATATGCAAGGCAACGTGGTTACCTTTACCGGTAATGTCGTTGTGACTCAAGGCACCATTAAAATTAATGCCGATAAAGTGGTCGTCACCCGTCCGGGTGGTGAACAAGGCAAGGAAGTGATCGACGGTTACGGTAACCCGGCCACCTTCTATCAAATGCAGGATAACGGTAAGCCAGTCGAAGGCCATGCTTCCCAGATGCATTACGAACTGGCAAAAGATTTTGTCGTTCTGACGGGTAATGCTTATCTGCAGCAGGTCGATAGCAATATTAAGGGCGATAAAATCACTTACCTGGTGAAAGAGCAGAAAATGCAGGCTTTCAGTGACAAAGGTAAGCGTGTGACCACCGTTCTGGTGCCGTCACAGTTGCAGGACAAAAACAACAAAGGCCAGACCCCGGCGCAGAAGAAGGGTAATTAATTCGTTATGGCAACTTTAACTGCAAAGAACCTTGCAAAAGCCTATAAAGGCCGCCGCGTGGTGGAAGACGTCAGCCTGACCGTCAACTCCGGGGAGATTGTCGGTCTGCTGGGGCCTAACGGTGCCGGTAAGACGACCACTTTCTACATGGTCGTTGGCATTGTGCCGCGCGATGCGGGCAACATTATTATTGATGACGACGATATCAGCCTTCTGCCGCTGCATGCGCGTGCGCGTCGCGGTATCGGCTATTTGCCGCAGGAAGCCTCTATTTTCCGTCGCCTCAGCGTTTACGATAACCTGATGGCGGTACTGCAAATTCGTGACGACTTATCCGCTGAACAGCGTGAAGATCGCGCGAACGAGCTGATGGAAGAGTTCCACATTGAGCATTTACGCGACAGCATGGGGCAATCGCTCTCCGGTGGTGAACGCCGTCGTGTAGAAATTGCGCGCGCACTGGCTGCGAATCCGAAATTTATCCTCCTCGATGAACCATTTGCCGGGGTTGACCCGATCTCGGTTATCGACATCAAACGTATCATTGAACACCTGCGCGACAGCGGCCTGGGCGTGCTTATCACCGACCATAACGTGCGTGAAACGCTGGCTGTTTGTGAACGCGCTTATATCGTCAGCCAGGGGCATTTAATCGCTCATGGCACGCCGACAGAAATCTTACAAGATGAACATGTTAAGCGTGTATACCTTGGGGAAGACTTCAGACTCTGATAGGGTAGAAGTTTGCGACGTTTTAGCAGGAGAGTACGATTCTGAACATGAAGCAAGGTTTGCAACTCAGGCTTAGCCAACAACTGGCGATGACGCCTCAGCTACAACAGGCGATTCGTCTGTTGCAGTTGTCCACGCTGGAGCTTCAGCAGGAGCTACAGCAGGCGCTGGAAAGTAATCCATTGCTTGAGCAAATCGACACTCATGATGAAATCGACACTCACGAAACTCCAGACAGCGAAACGCTGGATACCGCTGACGCACTCGAACAAAAAGAGATGCCGGAAGAGCTGCCGCTCGATGCCAGTTGGGATACCATCTACACCGCCGGTACGCCATCAGGCACCAGCGGTGACTACATCGACGATGAGCTGCCGGTCTATCAGGGCGAAACGACGCAGACCTTGCAGGATTATCTGATGTGGCAGGTCGAGCTGACACCGTTTTCCGACACTGACCGCGCTATCGCCACCTCCATAGTCGATGCCGTTGATGACACCGGTTATCTGACCGTCCCGCTGGAAGATATTCTCGAAAGTATGGGCGATGAAGAGATCGACATCGATGAAGTTGAAGCAGTCCTGAAACGCATCCAGCGTTTTGATCCGGTCGGTGTGGCGGCGAAAGATCTGCGTGACTGTCTGCTGATCCAACTTTCCCAATTCGATAAAACCACGCCGTGGCTGGAAGAAGCTCGACTGATCATTAGCGATCATCTCGATCTGCTGGCCAATCACGACTTTCGCTCATTAATGCGCGTCACGCGTCTGAAAGAAGATGTGCTGAAAGAAGCCGTCAATCTGATCCAGTCACTCGATCCACGCCCCGGCCAGTCGATCCAGACCGGTGAACCGGAATATGTCATCCCTGATGTGCTGGTGCGTAAGCATAACGGCCAGTGGACGGTTGAACTGAACAGCGACAGTATTCCACGTCTGCAAATCAACCAGCATTACGCCTCAATGTGCAATAACGCACGTAACGATGGCGACAGTCAGTTTATCCGCAGCAATCTGCAGGATGCTAAATGGTTGATTAAGAGCCTGGAAAGCCGTAACGATACGCTGCTGCGCGTCAGTCGCTGTATTGTTGAACAACAGCAAGCCTTCTTTGAGCAAGGCGAAGAATATATGAAACCGATGGTGCTGGCTGATATCGCCCAAGCCGTCGAGATGCATGAATCGACGATATCTCGCGTGACCACGCAAAAGTACCTGCATAGTCCACGAGGCATTTTTGAACTGAAGTATTTCTTTTCCAGTCACGTCAATACCGAAGGGGGTGGCGAGGCCTCTTCCACGGCGATTCGTGCACTGGTGAAGAAATTAATCGCGGCGGAAAACCCAGCGAAACCGTTGAGCGACAGCAAGTTAACCTCTTTGTTGTCAGAACAAGGTATCATGGTGGCACGCCGTACTGTTGCGAAGTACCGAGAGTCTTTATCCATTCCGCCGTCAAACCAGCGTAAACAGCTCGTTTGACCCAACCGATAAGGAAGACACTATGCAGCTCAACATTACCGGAAATAACGTCGAGATCACCGAGGCCCTGCGCGAATTTGTCACCTCAAAGTTTGCCAAACTTGAGCAATATTTTGACCGAATCAACCAGGTTTATGTTGTTCTGAAAGTGGAGAAAGTCACCCACACCTCAGATGCAACACTGCATGTTAACGGTGGCGAAATTCATGCCAGCGCGGAAGGTCAGGACATGTACGCCGCCATTGATGGCTTAATTGATAAGTTGGCACGTCAGCTAACCAAGCATAAAGATAAATTGAAACAACACTAATTGTCCGGGCAATTAGCAAGTGCATGGCGGCCTGTTGTATGGCACAACAGGCCATTTGTACGGTTAATGCTCCGAATCTGCCCCACTGTTTGAGTGGGCAGATTCTTAGGTGAAATTATGACAAATAATGATACAACTCTACAGCTTAGCAGTGTTCTTAACAGGGAATGTACGCGAAGCCGCGTCCACTGTCAGAGCAAAAAACGCGCCCTGGAAATCATCAGCGAACTGGCGGCAAAACAACTTAGCCTGCCACCGCAGGTGGTTTTTGAAGCTATTCTGACGCGGGAAAAAATGGGCAGTACCGGTATTGGTAATGGCATTGCCATTCCGCACGGCAAACTGGAAGAAGATACCCTACGCGCGGTTGGCGTTTTCGTTCAGCTAGAAACACCCATTGCTTTTGATGCCATCGATAACCAGCCGGTAGACTTACTTTTTGCCCTGTTGGTACCCGCAGACCAAACCAAAACGCACCTGCACACTCTTTCGCTGGTCGCGAAACGTCTGGCGGACAAAACTATCTGCCGCCGTTTACGTGCAGCCCAGAGCGATGAAGAGCTGTATCAAATCATTACGGATACCGAAGGTACTCCGGATGAAACGTAGTTATTCTGTAATGTCTCTTTTAGACGTTGTGAGGAGAAACAGTACATGGTACTGATGATCGTCAGCGGACGTTCAGGGTCAGGCAAATCTGTCGCCCTGCGGGCGCTGGAAGATATGGGTTTTTACTGCGTGGATAACCTTCCCGTAGTGCTGTTACCCGATCTGGCTCGGACTCTGGCCGATCGCGAGATTTCTGCCGCCGTCAGCATTGATGTCCGCAATATGCCAGAGTCGCCAGAAATATTCGAACAGGCGATGAGCAATCTGCCTGATGCTTTCTCACCGCAACTCCTGTTTCTCGATGCCGATCGTAACACGCTGATTCGTCGTTACAGCGATACGCGCCGCCTGCATCCGCTTTCCAGCAAAAATCTGTCGCTGGAAAGTGCTATCGACAAAGAAAGCGATCTGCTGGAACCGCTGCGTTCACGGGCGGATCTGATTGTCGATACGTCTGAAATGTCCGTTCATGAACTGGCAGAAATGCTGCGTACCCGCCTGCTGGGTAAACGCGAGCGTGAACTGACAATGGTCTTTGAATCCTTCGGCTTCAAACACGGTATTCCTATCGACGCGGATTACGTCTTTGACGTACGTTTCCTGCCGAACCCACACTGGGATCCGAAACTGCGTCCGATGACGGGCCTTGATAAACCTGTCGCCGCATTCCTCGATAGGCACACAGAAGTACACAATTTTATCTACCAGACGCGTAGCTATCTTGAGCTATGGTTACCTATGCTGGAAACCAACAACCGTAGCTACCTGACGGTCGCCATTGGTTGTACTGGCGGGAAACACCGTTCGGTGTATATTGCAGAACAGTTGGCTGACTACTTCCGCTCACGCGGTAAAAACGTCCAGTCACGCCATCGCACGCTGGAAAAACGTAAACCATGACCGTCAAACAAACTGTCGAAATCACTAACAAGCTGGGCATGCATGCCCGGCCTGCTATGAAACTGTTTGAATTAATGCAGGGTTTTGACGCCGAAGTGCTTTTACGTAATGACGAAGGCACCGAGGCTGAAGCCAACAGCGTTATTGCGCTGTTGATGCTGGATTCTGCCAAAGGACGACAGATTGAAGTCGAAGCGACCGGTCCGCAGGAAGTTGAGGCGCTGGCCGCCGTCATCGCCCTCTTTAACTCAGGTTTTGACGAAGATTAATCTTCGTCATTCTGACGCTTAATTCCCCCGGGCACGCCCCTTCCGCCCTAACGTACGAAAAAAGCACAAACCCCAAATATCCCCATTTCTCGCAAATTGTACATTTCGTGCGCTTTTCTGTAAGTATAAAACCTTAAGAAAACCTTAAAAAAGCTTGTTTAGGTTTTGTTTAAGTTAAGCCCTCATACTGGAGACGGTCAGAAAATACCTCCAGGAGATGGCATGATTCGCTTATCTGAACAAAGTCCCCTGGGCACCGGAAGACATCGAAAATGTTATGCGCATCCGGAAGATGCCCAACGCTGTATTAAAATTGTCTACCACCGTGGCGACGGTGGTGATAAAGAGATCCGCCGTGAGTTAAAGTACTATGCACATCTTGGTCGTCGTTTGAAAGACTGGAGCGGTATTCCGCGCTATCACGGTACGGTTGAGACTGATTGCGGAACCGGTTATGTCTACGATGTGATTGCCGATTTTGATGGCAAACCGTCTATTACACTGAGCGAATTTGCTAAACAATGCCATTACGAAGAAGATATCGCGCAACTGCGTCAGTTATTGAAACAGTTAAAGCGTTATTTGCAGAATAACCACATCGTGACGATGTCGCTGAAGCCGCAGAATATTCTCTGCCACCGCATCAGTGAGTCAGAAATTATCCCTGTCGTCTGTGACAACATTGGTGAAAGCACGTTGATTCCATTGGCGACCTGGTCGAAGTGGTGTTGTCTGCGTAAGCAAGAGCGGTTGTGGCGACGTTTTATCACTCAACCAGCGTTAGCTGTTGCTCTGCAAAAAGAGGCGCAACCGAGTGAAAGCAAAAAGCTCTCCCTCACCTCGCGCGAAGCCTAATACAGCTGGTGTTGTTGCAAAAACGACTCACCGCCTAACTGATGCATTTGCTGCAAAATCCACGCCTGACGGCTACGCACGTAGCCCGAAGGTGCAGTAACTTTGAAACGAAGTGGATTGGGTAATACAGCCGCCAGTAACGCTGCTTCCGAACGGGTAAGTTTGCTGGCGGATTTATGGAAATAACGCTGTGCCGCAGCCTCGACGCCAAACACACCGTCGCCAAATTCGGCGACATTCAGGTAAACCGCCAGGATGCGCTTTTTGCTCCAGACCGTTTCTATCCCCAGTGTTAATCCGGCTTCCAGCCCTTTTCTTACCCAGCTTCGCCCATCCCACAAAAAGAGATTTTTAGCTGTCTGCTGCGAAATTGTTGATGCGCCGCGAATGCGGTTTTCATTGCGCTCGTTGTGCGCCAGGGCTTTCTCAATGGAAGCGACATCAAAACCCCAGTGCTCGGGAAATTTCTGATCTTCTGCGGCAATCACCGCCAGCCCCATCCACGGCGAGATTTGATCCATACTGACCCAGTCAGAATGCGCCACGTAACGAAAGTTACCGTGCAGCCAGGCACTTAGCTGACGCTCGGCCATCACCGCAGAGAACGGGACTGGCGCTATACTAAACAGCGCTATACCCCCGCCCCAGAGCACAAAGAGGACAATCGATAACCGCAGAATGAAACGGCGAACGAAACCGAACGCCGTTACGCGGCGTTTGCTCATTCCGCCAGAACCAGTACGCAGGAAACCAGCTTATCAATGCCACTTGCTGCTTCCGCAATGTTCTGTGCCAACATATACGCAGGTGTGGTAACAATCTTATTGTCTTCATCAACGACAATATCATCTACCGGACATGGCACATGCTCCGCACCCATATCTTCCAGCACTTCTGCGGTATCGATATCAGTACCGATAGTCAAACGCAGCGGGAAATTGAAGATTTTCGGCAACATTACCGGGGCAATGCACATAAAGCCAAGCGGTTTTCCGGCCTGATGCATTGCCAGCGCCAGCGCCTTTAACTCACGGTCTACGCTGCATTCACTGCCAAGACTGGCAAAATCACTTAAATTCTTTGCCGCGCCAAATCCACCCGGCACAATTAACGCATCCAGTTCGGAGGCATCAGCCTGTGCCAGAGGGCGGATCTCACCACGCGTAATACGCGCCGCTTCAATCAACACATTGCGCGTTTCCGCCATTGCTTCACCGGTTAAATGGTTGATGACATCAACCTGCTGCTTATCTGGAGCAAAACAAACTGCCTGCGCGCCGCTGCGAGATATCGCTAATAACGTCAATACCGCTTCATGAATTTCAGAACCGTCATAGACGCCGCATCCGCTCAGAACTACGCCAATTTTCTTCATTGTGATCATCCTTTCCCAATTGACTGAAACACATTAATTTTTTTAATAAAAACGCTACGCATCACACATTTAACTGATTCATGTAACAAATCATTTAAGATTTGCTATCTTAACTGCATGCGGCCTGAAAAACAGTGCTGTGCCTTTGTTACTTATCATAAAAAATTACGGCGCAGCCAAGATTTCCCTGGTGTTGGCGCAGTATTCGCGCACCCCGGTTTAGCCGGGGTCATTTTTTAGCGGCTTTTGCCACCCACGCTTTCAGCACTTCTACGTCGTGACGCCACTCTTCTTTCATCTCTTCAATCCATTCACCAACATTATCTTCCCATGCAGGAAGATCGGGAGACTGAATTTGCTGACCCAGCTGTTGTAAATGGCGTAACCCCACAGAACCCGCTGCGCCTTTAATTTTATGTCCTTCCTCAACGATGCCTTTTTTGTCCTGTGCCGTCAGGTTCGACTCCAGTACGCTGACATAGCCCGGCATCATCTTCTCAAACACGGCCAACCCGTCGGTAATCAACTTCGGTCCTACAAGTTCGAGATACTGCTCCAGCATGGGAATATCGAGCAATGCTTCTGATTTACCACTCTCTTCTGTCGTCACCGTGCTCTCCTCATCATCCTGGGTATCCCAGAATTTCTTGATCATCGCGGTTAGCGCCGGAACAGAAAGCGGCTTACTCAGCACATCATCCATTCCAGCATTGAGGTACTCTTGTTTATCTTTCAGCACGTTGGCGGTTAAGGCCACCAGCGGTGGTAAATCTTCACGCGGATAACGCTTCGTCAGTTCGCGTGATATATCCAGCCCGGTCATATCTGGTAACTGAATATCCAGCAATACAAGGTCGTATTCGCCCGGCTTAAACATCTCCAGTGCTGCCTTACCAGACATCGCCACATCAACGCTGTTGCCCAGTTTTTCCAGCACCGAACGGGCAACGATGACGTTCAGCTCAATGTCCTCTACCAACAGCACATTCAGCGCCGGTAAAGGCATATCATCTTCGTCAAACGCATCATCCACTTCTTCCGCCACCGACGGCGCGTGGATCGTCAGGGTAAAGGTAGAGCCTTTACCTTGTTCGCTGGTGACAGTGATATCACCGCCCATATTTTTCGCCAGTCGACGAGAAACCGCCAGGCCAATACCCGTACCGGTTGCAGGTTTGCCACCGTGGCTGTCTTTCACCTGATAATACATGGCGAAAATTTTATCCAGTTCATTCTGTGGAATACCGATGCCGGAGTCTTCCACTTCAAAATGCAGCATGTCGCCTTCGTCATAACGTACGCGAACAGTCACCTGGCCCTTCTGGGTAAATTTCACAGCGTTACTGATTAAGTTCCACAGGATCTGGCGTAAGCGAGTCCCGTCGGTAATCACCTGATGCGGCAGCGGCAGTGTTGGTTCAAGAACAAAGCGCAAGCCTTTTTGTTGCGCCTGCAGTGCGGAGAGGTTTTCCAGATCGGCCAGGAAGCTGGTGAAATCAACCGGCTGGTTATCGAGCTGAACTTTACGTCGCTCCATCTTATCCATATCAATAATATCGTTGAAGATATTCCCCAGAGTGATGGCGGAAACATGGATAGTTTTGAGATATTTTTCCTGCTCGGCGGTGAGCTCTGTATCCAGCAGAATTCGGCTTAAGCCGACGATACCGTTCAGCGGCGTACGCAACTCATGACTGATGGTGGAGATAAAGGTTGTTTTGTCGCGGCTGGCGCGTTCGAGCGCATCCTGATAACGCTTACGCTCGGTAATGTCGCGGCCGAACCCCATCAAGCCGTGGCGTTTACCCACGCGGTCGTAGTACGGCACTTTACGGATTTCAAAGCAGGCTTTGCGTCCATCCGGATAATCCAGCCACTGTTCATAGGTCAGTGACACATTATGACGGAACACCTTCTCGTCGGTTTCAATGACTTTCGCTGCGGCTTCCGGCGAGTAAACGTCCGCAGGTTTCAAATGCACCAACTGTTTTTCGCTTTTCCCGGTCAGCAGTTCCATCGCACGGTTACAGCCGGAAAACTCTTTATCTTCGTTACGGTAAAAAACCAGATCGGGTGAAGCATCAAGGAAGGAACGTAAGAACGAAGATTGTTGTTCGAGTTGAATTTGCGTCTCTTCGCGCTCTTTGATTTCAATTTTCAGCTGACCGAAGGTTTCCTGCAGTTCTGCTTCTGCTTTTTCACGAACGGCGATTTCCTGATTTAGCTGGGCAATATTATCTTTTAACTGAACGTTGAGGCTTAGATCGCGCTCGCGCATCTCCTCCAGCTTTTGTACCAGACGTGACAGGCGTTGCCGTGACTCCTCGAGTTGCTCAACGACTACCGAAAGAAAGTAGACCGCCCATGGCGTAATCAACAAACCAAAGAAAATAGAGCGGATAACATCAATGCTTTCGACCTGACCATGCAGCACCATGGTTACCGCCATTTGTACCACAATGGCAAGAACGACGAGGGCCAGCGCCAGCAACATTGAGAAGCGCACCAGACCTAACTTCATCATCAGGTCAACATAGTACTGCGCCAGCAGACGAATTTGCTTCATTAGGGGATTCCTTCACGACAACCTGCCCCAATAATACCCAATTCTGACAGTTACGTTATAAATTGTGTGAGAAATGCGGAATTCCCCTCAATGGCCTACGCCGTTGGAGGTAGCCACGGACGTCCCAGCGCCGATCCCTGTACGCCATGTTCAGTAAGATAGCGATCCAACTCAACCATACCCGTCCAGCGATTTTCACACCATAGCGGTGCAAGTAGCGTCGGGCGACGGGCGCTGGCGGAAATGCGGTGGTAGATCACTTCCGGCGGCGTATGGCGAATCATTTCTCCGGCAGTGAGCGTGTAATCTTCCAGTTCGATACCGTTCAAACGCCCCGCTTCCCAGGCTTTCGCCATAATGCTGCCTTTTACAATATGCAGCGGATGCAGCTTTATACCGTCCACGCCGGTTTCAACCACTCGCTCCAGCGTTTGCAAACATTCAGCCTGCCCTTCGCCAGGCAGTCCGACAATTAAGTGAGAACACACCTTCAGACCGCGCTGACGTGCCTGCTGGGTTGTACGCTGATAACAGGCAAAATCATGGCCGCGATTGATGCGATGCAGCGTTTTGTCGTGTGCGGTTTGCAGCCCCAGTTCCAGCCACACTTCATAGCCCTGGTCTTTATATTCACAAAGCAGATCAAGCACCGCATCTGGCACGCAGTCCGGGCGCGTACCAACACACAAACCAACGATATTGGCCTGGCTTACCGCCTGTTGATACATAGAACGCAGCACCTGAACTTCCGCAAAGGTGCTGGTATACGCCTGAAAGTAAGCCAGATAGCGTTTCGCGCGGTTAACTAAATTCGCCTGGTGCGCCAGTTGCTCGGCAATGGAACGATGCTGCTGCGCTTCATCGGCAAACGAGGCAACATTACAGAATGTGCAGCCGCCACGCCCGATGGTACCGTCACGGTTAGGGCAGCTAAAACCGCCGTGCAGCGTCAGCTTATGCACCTTTTGCCCATAGCGACGGGTGAGATCACCACCAAACATATTGACTAATTTCTGTAACTGCATAATCTGATAGACCGCGCCTTGAAAAGAGGCCAAAGCCTGCCATTTTTAGCTCAATTCGGCGATGACCTGGATCAATCGCCCTGCCCTGCTTTTATTAACTGCATAACCAATCACAATTAATGAAATTCCATGCAGAACAACATGAATTACTTTTGCTTATCTGGTATCGGATTTTTTTATCTCCTTATAGATTTTAGGCAAAAACAGTAGCATGAAACGCCATTGCCGATTAAAGCAGTATAAAATACTGGATTCTCTGCCTGTTCAAGGCAGGATAAGGGCTATCACGCCTCTAAGGCAGTCAGGAACTGAATGTTTCTCTTATGAGCATTGCATTAAGCCCAAAGAACTAATACCATTTAATTTCAATGAGTTATCAAAGAAATTTGCGCCAAAGCACATTTCCAGACCAATAAGCTTGCCATTTGACCTGTATCAGCTTTCCCGATAAGTTGGAAATCCGCTGGAAGCTTTCTGGATGAGCAGCCTGCTCATCATATTTATGCAGTAGTTGAGATCCCCTCTTCACCGTATTAACCGATGCGAAAAGGACAACAAGGGGGCGAATGCGAGGCGCGCGTATGACACGCAAACCCCGTCGCCACGCTCTTTCTGTGCCCGTGCGTAGCGGTTCGGAAGTGGGGTTCCCGCAGAGCCTGGGGAGGTTCACTGATATGTTGTACGATAAATCCCTTGAGAAGGATAACTGTGGTTTCGGCCTGATCGCCCACATAGAAGGCGAACCTAGCCACAAGGTAGTGCGTACTGCAATACACGCACTGGCCCGAATGCAGCACCGTGGTGCGATTCTCGCCGATGGTAAAACCGGTGACGGTTGCGGCCTGCTATTACAAAAACCGGATCGCTTTTTTCGCATCGTTGCGCAGGAGCGCGGCTGGCGTTTAGCAAAAAACTACGCCGTCGGGATGCTCTTCCTGAATAAAGATCCTGAACTCGCCGCTGCCGCACGCCGCATCGTTGAAGAAGAGCTGCAACGCGAAACCTTGTCGATTGTGGGCTGGCGTGATGTCCCCACTAACGAAGGCGTGCTGGGTGAAATCGCCCTCTCTTCTCTGCCACGCATTGAGCAAATTTTCGTTAACGCTCCGGCTGGCTGGCGTCCGCGTGATATGGAGCGCCGTCTGTTTATCGCCCGCCGCCGCATTGAAAAGCGTCTCGAAGCCGACAAAGACTTCTACGTCTGTAGCCTGTCGAATCTGGTGAACATCTATAAAGGTCTGTGTATGCCGGCAGATCTGCCGCGCTTTTATCTGGATCTTGCGGACCTGCGTCTGGAATCGGCCATTTGCCTGTTCCACCAGCGCTTCTCCACTAACACCGTACCGCGCTGGCCGCTGGCGCAGCCGTTCCGCTATCTGGCGCATAACGGCGAGATCAACACCATTACCGGTAACCGCCAATGGGCGCGCGCCCGGACCTATAAATTCCAGACGCCACTGATCCCTGACCTGCACGACGCCGCGCCATTCGTCAACGAAACGGGTTCTGACTCCAGCTCGATGGATAACATGCTGGAACTGTTGCTGGCTGGCGGGATGGATATCATCCGCGCTATGCGTCTGTTAGTACCACCCGCCTGGCAGAACAACCCGGATATGGACCCGGAACTGCGTGCCTTCTTTGACTTTAACTCCATGCATATGGAGCCGTGGGATGGCCCGGCGGGCATCGTGATGTCTGACGGTCGTTTTGCCGCCTGTAACCTTGACCGTAACGGTCTGCGTCCGGCGCGCTATGTCATCACCAAAGATAAGCTCATCACCTGCGCCTCTGAAGTCGGTATCTGGGATTATCAGCCTGACGAAGTGGTCGAAAAAGGCCGCGTCGGGCCAGGCGAACTGATGGTAATCGACACTCGCAGTGGGCGCATTCTGCACTCGGCAGAAACCGATGACGATCTGAAAAGCCGCCATCCATATAAAGAGTGGATGGAGAAAAACGTCCGCCGTCTGGTACCGTTTGAAGATCTGCCCGATGAAGAAGTAGGTAGCCGCGAACTGGACGACGACACGCTTGCCAGCTACCAGAAACAGTTTAACTACAGCGCGGAAGAGCTGGACTCTGTAATCCGTGTGCTGGGCGAAAACGGCCAGGAGGCGGTCGGTTCGATGGGCGACGACACTCCATTCGCCGTGCTCTCCAGTCAGCCGCGCATTATTTACGACTATTTCCGTCAGCAGTTTGCGCAGGTAACCAACCCGCCAATCGACCCGCTGCGTGAAGCGCACGTTATGTCGCTCGCCACCAGCATCGGTCGTGAAATGAACGTCTTCTGTGAAGCAGAAGGCCAGGCGCACCGTTTAAGCTTTAAATCGCCGATTCTGCTCTACTCCGATTTCAAACAGCTCACGACGATGAAAGAGGAGCACTACCGCGCAGATACGCTGGATATCACCTTTGACGTTACTAAAACCACGCTCGAAGCGACGGTCAAAGAGCTGTGCGACAAAGCCGAAAAAATGGTACGTAGCGGCACTGTGCTGCTGGTGCTCTCCGACCGGAATATCGCTAAAGATCGCCTGCCGGTTCCGGCCCCGATGGCGGTTGGCGCGATCCAGACTCGTCTGGTCGATCAAAGCCTGCGTTGCGATGCCAACATCATCGTCGAAACCGCCAGCGCCCGCGATCCGCACCATTTCGCCGTGTTGCTGGGCTTCGGCGCGACGGCTATATATCCGTACCTTGCCTATGAAACGCTGGGCCGCCTGGTAGACACTCAGGCGATTGCCAAAAATTATCGTACCGTGATGCTGAACTACCGTAACGGCATCAACAAAGGCTTGTACAAAATCATGTCCAAAATGGGCATCTCCACCATCGCCTCTTACCGCTGCTCGAAACTGTTCGAAGCGGTCGGCCTGCACGATGATGTAGTGGGCCTGTGCTTCCAGGGTGCGGTTAGCCGCATTGGCGGGGCGAGTTTTGAAGACTTCCAGCAGGATCTGCTGAACCTCTCGAAACGAGCCTGGCTGGCGCGCAAGCCCATCAGCCAGGGCGGCCTACTGAAATATGTGCACGGCGGCGAATACCACGCCTACAACCCGGACGTGGTGCGCACGCTGCAACAGGCGGTCCAGAGTGGCGAGTACAGCGACTATCAGGAATACGCGAAGCTGGTTAATGAGCGTCCGGCAACAACGCTGCGCGATCTGCTGGCAATTACGCCGGGTGATGAAGCGGTCAACATTGCTGATGTTGAACCGGCAAGCGAACTGTTTAAACGCTTCGATACCGCTGCAATGTCTATTGGCGCATTAAGCCCGGAAGCCCACGAAGCGCTGGCAGAAGCGATGAACAGCATCGGCGGTAACTCGAACTCCGGTGAAGGTGGTGAAGACCCTGCCCGCTATGGCACCAACAAAGTGTCGCGCATCAAGCAGGTGGCTTCCGGTCGATTCGGTGTTACTCCGGCGTACCTGGTCAATGCCGACGTCATTCAGATTAAAGTCGCCCAGGGCGCGAAGCCGGGTGAAGGCGGTCAGTTGCCGGGCGATAAAGTCACGCCTTACATCGCCAAACTGCGCTATTCGGTGCCGGGCGTGACACTGATCTCCCCGCCGCCGCACCACGATATCTACTCTATCGAGGACCTGGCGCAGCTGATTTTCGACCTCAAGCAGGTCAACCCGAAAGCGATGATCTCCGTAAAACTGGTGTCCGAACCGGGCGTCGGTACCATCGCGACTGGCGTGGCGAAAGCTTATGCCGATTTAATCACCATCGCAGGCTATGACGGCGGTACGGGGGCAAGCCCGCTGTCGTCGGTGAAATATGCAGGCTGCCCGTGGGAACTCGGTCTGGTGGAAACCCAGCAGGCGCTGGTTGCTAACGGTCTACGTCATAAAATTCGGTTGCAGGTTGATGGCGGCCTGAAAACGGGTGTCGATATCATCAAAGCGGCAATTCTCGGCGCAGAAAGCTTCGGCTTCGGCACTGGCCCAATGGTCGCGCTCGGCTGTAAATATCTGCGAATCTGCCACCTGAACAACTGCGCCACGGGTGTAGCAACTCAGGATGACAAACTGCGTAAGAATCACTATCACGGCCTGCCGTTCAAGGTGACGAATTACTTTGAGTTTATCGCCCGTGAAACCCGCGAGCTGATGGCACTGTTGGGCGTAACGCGTCTGGTGGATCTGATTGGTCGCACCGACCTGCTGAAAGAGCTGGACGGTTTCACCGCCAAACAGCAGAAACTGGCGCTGTCGAAGCTGCTGGAGACCGCCGAACCGCATCCAGGTAAGGCGCTCTACTGCACCGAAAACAACCCGCCGTTTGATAACGGCCTGCTGAATGCGCAGTTGCTGCAACAGGCGAAACCGTTTGTCGATGAACGCCAGAGCAAAACCTTCTGGTTCGATATTCGCAACACCGACCGTTCTGTCGGCGCGTCGCTTTCAGGCTATATCGCCCAAACGCACGGCGATCAGGGGCTGGCAGCCGATCCTATCAAAGCGTACTTCAACGGCACCGCAGGCCAGAGCTTCGGTGTGTGGAACGCGGGCGGCGTGGAACTGTACCTGACCGGTGATGCCAACGACTATGTTGGTAAAGGCATGGCGGGCGGCTTAATCGCCATTCGTCCTCCGGTTGGCTCAGCCTTCCGCAGCCATGAAGCAAGCATTATCGGCAACACCTGCCTGTACGGCGCCACTGGTGGTCGTCTGTATGCCGCAGGCCGCGCGGGTGAACGTTTCGGTGTGCGTAACTCGGGTGCGATTACCGTGGTTGAAGGCATTGGCGACAACGGCTGTGAATATATGACGGGTGGTATTGTCTGTATTCTGGGTAAAACCGGCGTTAACTTCGGCGCAGGCATGACCGGCGGCTTCGCTTACGTTCTCGATGAAAGCGGCGATTTCCGCAAACGCGTTAACCCGGAACTGGTGGAAGTATTAAGCGTTGACGATTTAGCTATCCATGAAGAGCATCTGCGTGGTCTTATCACCGAGCATGTGCAGCATACCGGTTCTCAGCGTGGTGAAGAGATTCTGGCAAACTGGTCAACCTTCGCCACTAAATTTGCGCTGGTTAAACCGAAGTCCAGTGATGTAAAAGCACTGCTGGGTCACCGTAGTCGTAGCGCAGCAGAGTTGCGCGTGCAGGCGCAGTAAGGGGTAGCAACAATGAGTCAGAATGTTTATCAATTTATCGACCTGCAGCGTGTTGATCCGCCAAAGAAACCGCTGAAGATCCGCAAAATTGAGTTTGTTGAAATTTACGAGCCGTTTTCCGAAGGCCAGGCCAAAGCGCAGGCTGATCGCTGCCTGTCGTGCGGCAACCCATACTGCGAGTGGAAATGCCCGGTACACAACTACATCCCGAACTGGCTGAAGCTCGCCAACGAGGGGCGTATTTTTGAAGCGGCGGAACTGTCGCATCAGACCAACACGCTGCCGGAAGTATGCGGACGTGTCTGCCCGCAAGACCGTCTGTGCGAAGGTTCCTGCACCCTGAACGATGAGTTCGGTGCGGTGACCATCGGCAACATTGAGCGTTATATCAATGATAAAGCGTTCGAGATGGGCTGGCGTCCGGATATGTCCGGCGTGAAACAGACCGGTAAAAAAGTGGCGATTATCGGCGCAGGTCCGGCGGGTCTGGCGTGTGCGGATGTCCTGACGCGTAACGGCGTAAAAGCGGTCGTCTTCGACCGTCACCCGGAAATCGGCGGCCTGCTGACCTTCGGTATTCCGGCCTTCAAGCTGGAAAAAGAGGTAATGACGCGCCGCCGTGAAATCTTCACTGGCATGGGCATTGAGTTCAAACTCAATACCGAAGTGGGTCGTGACGTACAGCTGGACGATCTACTGAACGATTACGATGCTGTATTCCTTGGCGTCGGGACTTATCAGTCAATGCGCGGTGGGCTGGAAAACGAAGACGCCGATGGCGTGTACGCAGCGCTGCCGTTCCTCATCGCCAACACCAAACAGTTAATGGGCTTTGGTGAAACCAACGACGAACCGTTTGTCAGCATGGAAGGTAAACGCGTGGTGGTACTTGGCGGTGGCGACACTGCGATGGACTGCGTGCGCACGTCTGTACGCCAGGGGGCGAAGCACGTTACCTGTGCCTATCGTCGTGATGAAGAGAACATGCCAGGTTCCCGCCGCGAAGTGAAAAACGCGCGGGAAGAAGGTGTTGAGTTCAAATTCAACGTCCAGCCACTGGGGATTGAAGTGAACGGCAACGGTAAAGTCAGTGGCGTGAAAATGGTGCGTACCGAAATGGGCGAACCCGATGCCAAAGGCCGTCGCCGCGCGGAGATCGTGGCAGGGTCAGAACATATCGTTCCGGCAGATGCGGTGATCATGGCGTTTGGTTTCCGTCCACACAACATGGAATGGCTGGCAAAACACAGCGTCGAGCTGGATTCCCAAGGCCGCATCATCGCCCCGGAAGGCAACGACAACGCTTTCCAGACCAGCAACCCGAAAATCTTTGCTGGCGGTGATATCGTCCGTGGTTCCGATCTGGTGGTGACCGCTATTGCCGAAGGTCGTAAGGCGGCAGATGGGATCATGAACTGGCTGGAAGTTTAAACTCTGCCCCAGCGCCGCCTCCTCAGAAAAGAGTCGGCGCTGAAATTCTCCTTTCTTTCTGGAAAACGCCTCGCATAATCTGAAGAAAACCAATGTAATACGCATATCTGGATTGTTACCGGCAGATGCCCGGCGTATAGCTGATTCCATTATTCAACGCAGCGCCATATAAAGGGACAGATAATGGAATCGCTCTCAGAAGGAACCACAGCAGGCTACCAGCAAATCCACGACGGCATTATTCACCTGGTCGATAGTGCCCGGACGGAAACGGTACGTAGTGTTAACGCGTTAATGACCGCGACGTATTGGGAAATTGGCCGACGAATTGTCGAATTTGAACAAGGTGGTGAGGCTCGGGCCGCGTATGGTACGCAGCTAATCAAGCGGCTATCAAAGGATTTAAGTCTAAGGTATAAGCGTGGGTTCTCTGCAAAAAACTTACGCCAAATGAGGCTTTTTTACCTTTTTTATCAACATATTGAAATTCGGCAGACACTGTCTGCCAAATCTTTGCCTCTGCCCTGGTCCACTTATGTCCGCTTGCTTTCCGTTAAAAACGCTGACGCCCGCAGCTTTTATGAAAAAGAGACGCTCCGCTGTGGCTGGTCTGTTCGCCAGCTAGAGCGGCAAATTGCGACCCAGTTTTATGAGCGGACACTACTGTCACATGACAAATCAGCCATGCTGCAACAACACGCTCCTGCCGAGACGCATATTCTTCCGCAGCAGGCGATACGCGATCCCTTTGTGCTCGAATTTCTGGAATTAAAAGATGAATACTCAGAATCTGATTTTGAGGAGGCGCTGATCAACCACCTGATGGATTTCATGCTGGAACTTGGGGATGATTTTGCCTTTGTCGGTCGACAACGAAGGTTACGCATTGATGACAACTGGTTTCGGGTCGATCTGTTGTTTTTCCACCGCCGTTTACGCTGCCTGCTAATCGTCGATCTAAAAGTGGGCAAATTTAGCTATAGCGATGCCGGATAAATGAATATGTATCTCAACTATGCCAAAGAGCACTGGACGCTACCGGATGAAAATCCGCCCATCGGTCTGGTTCTCTGTGCAGAGAAAGGAGCCGGAGAAGCACATTATGCTCTGGCAGGTTTGCCTAACACCGTTCTGGCAAGTGAATATAAGATGCAGCTACCTGATGAGAAACAACTCGCGGATGAACTCGTTCGAACACAGGCGGTGCTAGAGGAAGGCTATAGACGCCGTTAATTTCAGCGGTTTCGAATTCTGCAGACGGTGTCTGCAGAATCTTTAAAACGAACTAAGTTTTAAGCCATTAAATCAGCCTTAACCTTCACCACAACCTTTTTAATCTCACCAGGTTCGCCAACAACGCATCCCGGTTTATGCGGTTCTCCTGGCATAAACACGGCGAACATTCCCGGTTTCAGGATGATGGCTTGCTCGTTCTCAATGGCGCTGCAAAGCTGGTAATCATCATCATGGTGGAACTCTTCACACTGGCGCGCAGTGCCTGCCATGCCAAACAGAATCCGTTCCTCACCGTTTAATAACAGCTGGATATCAATGTACTGTTGGTGCAATTCCGCTTTTTTCTCAACGGGCGATTGAGTGTTAAACGTCATGACATTCATAAAGATATTATCGCCCTGTAATTCGTAACGACCCGGTGTTTTTTCTTGCGGTCTGGCAGCTAATGCCAGCGTTAACGCGTCCTGTAATGCAGGATGTAATCCGGCAGACGGTAATGACTGTACTTCACCCATCATCATAATTTTTCTCCCTGGGCCAACAGCGCAGCCCCAAGTAAACCTGCATCATGGCGGTAGTGCGCCGCCAGTAAATCAACATGAAATGCCGCTGGCTCCTGCGCCAGATACGTTTCCACTAACGCCAGATACCCTTCTGCCAGACCAACGCTGCCACCGACCACTACACACTGGCAATCAGTTGTGGCTTTAATATCAGCGATCAGCCTTGCAAGCGTACGTGCGGAGCGGTGAATCAGTTGCTGCGCCTGTTCGTCGCCCAGCCCGGCGCGCGTGAAAATGGTTTTCGCATCCGCGCCCATGAGTTCACCCTGCGCTGCCGCTGCAATGCCGCGACCAGAAGCAATCGCTTCCACGCAACCTGTGCGTCCACAGCCGCAGACCGGGCCGTGTGGATCGGCAAGCGTATGCCCGATATGCCCCGCCAGACCACCAGGGCCGGTCAGCAACTTGCCGCCGCTCACTACACCGCCGCCGACGCCAGTGGAAACGGTGATAAACACCATCTCGGTTACATCGCCTTCCAGCGCCTGATACTCCGCCCATGCTGCGGCCTGCGCATCATTAATGGCAATGGTCGGCAAATCAGTAAGTTGCTCCAGCGTTTTGACTAACGGAAAGTGTAGCAATCCACCGAGATTATGCGGATTCAGCGCCAATAAGCTGCCGTCGCGAATAATTCCGGTTGAAGCGATAGCAACCCGCTGCGCATGAGCGTGTAACGGGGAGACTAATGCGGATAAGGCATCACGCAGCGCCTGCGGCGTCTGGCTGGCAGGCGTAGGAAGTTCTCGGCGATCGCGGATCTGCCCGTCAGCGCCAATCAGCGCGGCGGCAAGTTTAGTACCGCCGATATCAATCGCCATTGTGGTCATAGCACCGCCTTTTTCATCGCGTTGTTGTACCACTGACAAATATGTTCAAGACGTGTGATAGCAGAACCGACCGTCACCGCCCATGCACCGTGGCGCATTGCATCTGCCGCCTGGGATGGCGTGTTGTAACGCCCTTCGGCAATCACCCGACATCCGGCGTCACTCAATGTTTTCACCAGCGCCAGATCCGGCTCTTCTGGCGTTTCAGGCGTGGTATAGCCAGAAAGCGTAGTACCAATAATCTCGGCGCCCAGCTTTTGGCATGCCAGGCCGTCTTCCGGCGTTGAACAGTCGGTCATCGCCAGTAAACCGTGATGGTGAATACGTGCCAGCAGCGTTTCAACAGGCACCGGACGCGGTCGGTCGGTGCCGTCAATCGCGATAATGTCTGCGCCCGCCTGCGCCAGCGCATCAACATCTTCAATATAGGCCGTGATGCGTACCGGAGAATCCTCCAGATCGCGTTTCACAATCCCGATAATCGGCACACTCACCACCGCACGCGTGGCTTGCAGATTTGCCACACCTTCGATGCGAATGGCAACCGCACCCGCCTGCTCTGCCGCTAATGCCATGGCAGCGACGATTTCCGGTTTATCGAGTGGGCTGTCAGGCACCGGCTGGCAGGAGACAATCAGGCCACCGTTGGCAGCGATTTTTTGATCCAGTTGTGCAAGTAACGACATACTTCTTCCCTTAGCAAAAGGCCCGGCACATGGCCGGGCAACAGGATTAACTTTTGGTTTTGACTAAATCGTTTTTGGCACCGCCAAACGGCACGGCACCGCTGAATGGTTTGCCGTCGATAGCGTCATGAGTACGTAACGCTTCCGGGCGCAACCAACGCTGAACGCGAGAAGGCATATCCAGCCCAATCAGCAGGATCACCACGAACGTCAGACTGAACGAAAGCGATCCCAGTGCCGTCCCCAGATCCAGACGTTGAGCAATCAGCGCACCAATGATCGGCGCCAGTGCGCCGCCAAGTGCGCCAACGTTATAGGTAAAGCCCAGGCCCGCTGCACGCTGGTCGGTATCGAAATAACCGCCAATCAGTTTCGGTAAGATCCCGGAGATCCCCTGACCGAGCATTTGCTGGAAGAACAGTAACAGACCAAGTACCCAGACGTTTGCGCCGCCAATCGCAAATACCGGAATAATCAGCAATTGCGAAGCTAACAGGCTACAAACATAGGCTTTGCGCGTTCCCAGCCAGTCACCGAGGAAGCCGCCGACACAGCAACCCACCGCCGCCCCAAAACCGCTAAAGAACAGCACATTGGCGACAGTATGCGGGTCATAAGCAAGATCGGTTTTCAGATATGTTGGCAGCAGTGCCTGAATCGGCCACGAGTAGAGGAAAGCAAATAACACAACCACCATCAGCATTACGCCTGTTGGCCAGCGTTTGCCCGTACTCTGTACCATAAAGCTGATAAAGATTGCGGCGCATAACAGCCCGAGAACAGCGACGATTGCGGCATTTTGCAGGTTACCGGCGAAGCAGAACCACAGCGCAGTAGCCGCCGCCAGCGTCATCACGATATTGGCGATGCGATGTTCACCACGGTAGAGAATATCCACCATCGTGCGCACCGGTGCTTTGCCCCCGTGTTTCTCTTTCCAGTCTTCCGCTTCCGGGATGTTTTTCCGCAACCAGAGAGCAAAGATGATCGGTAAGATGCCGATAAAGAACAGTGCACGCCAGCCCCAGACCGGGACTACCAGACTATAGACCTGGGCGGCAACGACAGCCCCCACAGAGAAGCCGGAAATCAGAAAACCACTGGCTTTATTACGCAGGTGTTTTGGCCAGCTTTCAATCACATAGGTGGCGCTGGAACCGTACTCACCCGCCATTCCCATGCCTATCACCAGACGAGCGATAAACATAGTGATGTAACCAGGCGCGAAGCCGCAGGCCAGCGTCCCGACCGAGAAGAGAACGATACTGGTGACCATTGCCAGACGACGCCCGTAGCGGTCGCCCATAGCGCCAAGCATCAGGCCGCCGAACCAACGAGAGATGAAGGCTGCGGAAATCAGACTTGCCGCCTGTACCGTCGTCAGCCCGAATTCACCTTGTACTTCAGTGAGTACCAGGGCGATTAAAACGAAATCAAAACCATCAAGCAGATATCCCAACCAGGCAGCGGAAAATGCCCGCCATTGCGCACGATTGAGATGGCGATACCACGGGATATTCTGGGTTGTAGTACTCATTGTGAGTCTCCCGCGGTGGGCAATGCCCACACGCTTTGGTATGAAAATTGTAGGGTACAGATGCGCTTATTTCCCCTCACCCGGTAGGGGCGAGCGAGGGGAAAGAACTCACCCGCGCTCTTGCATCAACTGCTGGGCAAGCGCCTTCAGTTCTGGCAGATATTTTTCATCAACCGGACCAAACGGTTTACGGCACAGCGGAACAGACACCACATCCATATAGTGCAGGACGGTTTTCAGGCCACGGAATACGCCAGTTTTAATCAGCAAATCAATGACTTTGTTGCACTCAGTTTGCAGTTTCTGCGCGGTCTGGATATCACCTTCTTTCAGCGCCTTCACGATACCCTGATAGCGCCAGCCCATAATGTTGTAAGTGCTGCCGATACCGCCGTCTGCGCCCGCCAGCAGGCCGGAAGCGAAGATTTCGTCGTAACCGTTATAGAGCACCAGATCCGGATGCTCGCGACGGATCTGCTCCATCTGATAGAGATCGCCAGAGGTCTGTTTCAGTGCACCTACGCCAGGTAACGTAACCAGTGTATTGATCTGATCCAGAGTCAGTTTTACCCCGCTCAATGCCGGAATGTTGTACACCACCATCGGCAGACCATCCGCCGAGTCAATGATTGCCCGATAGTGATCGCAGTGTTCTTCAAAGCTGAAAGGATAGTAGAACGGCGTAACGGCGGAGACGGCATCGAAGCCATAACGTTTGGCTGAAGCCGCAAGCTGTTGGCTTTCAGCAGTACTGACGCAACCTACGTGAGCGATTAATTTAATCTTGCCTTTCGCCTCTTCGGCGACGATTTCCAGTACCTGTTCACGCTCGGAAATGCTCTGCACAAAGGCTTCGCCTGTCGAACCCCCCACGTACAAACCGTCGATGCCCTGCTGAATATTGAACTGAACCAGGCGGCGCAGACTCGCTTTATCCAGTGCTTGTTGTTGGTCAAAAGGAGTCAGGAGTGCGGCCATCACGCCACGTAAATTCGTTGCCATAAATACCTCTGAAGTGATGCTTGTCTGTTGAAACGATATACCTTTATACCTGTTATACCAGATCAAATAAGCAACACATCATACAGAACGCTTATAATGCGATCTGCTTCACTAAAGTGGCATTATTTCTTTTTGTGGATGGTTTGGCCGAAGGCGTGCCAGGTGGCAGAAACGCTGTTGAGATGCGATTGCAACGCGCGATCGGCTTCGTCGGGATCGTGGCGGCGGATCGCGTCAACGATCGCAATATGTTGTTGATAGCTGACGTTATTATGCTCATGCAATGCCTGATCGGCGACCGTTGGGCGCGCGGCGATCAACCAGTCGAGCAAGGCAACGTGGATTGCCTTAAAGATCGGATTACCCGGGATCTCCGCCAGTACGCGGTGGAAATCAACGTCTGAACGAATGAACGCGGCATTGTTATCCAGCGACTGACTGTTGATTTCCAGGGCTTTTGCCAGCAAATCAATTTGTTCATCGGTGGCATGTTCAGCCGCATAGCGCACCAGGCTGGACTCAAAGAACAGACGTAACTGTTCGAAATGGGCTATCCCTCCTGGATGAGAAAGGAAATCTTTCGCCATACCGGACAACTCGCCGATGATGGTGTCCGCAGAAGGACGCGAGACGCGAGCGCGCTCACCGTTATTTATTTGCACCAGACCTTTACGCTTTAACGCCGCCAGCGCTTCACGCACCGAAGGACGCCCGACGTTAAAGAACGCCATGAGTTCGCGCTCAGACGGCAACTGCTCCCCTTCGCCAAACTCGCGGCGGCGGATCATCTGCTCCAGCTCTTCTTCCACCATTTCGGAGAGTTTTTTACGCGCCAGCGGACGGCTACGCAAGTTGCGACCAATTGCAGGTGAAGAATCTTCGTTTTGCGAATCAAATGCGTTCATAAGGCCCATTCTTTAAGGTCAGTGTGATTAACATCATCAATGACATCCTATCACAGGAATGAAAGCAGGGTGAAACGAAGGGTTTTACTCTTCGTACACCATCATTATCGTAATTAATTTAATAATTAACTTTTGCGAAAAATAAATATAACGCAGATAAAAACATCCCAGCCAAATTATTTACAAGAATATTCATAGACATTATGAATATTATGAATGTGTTCTTGCGAAATAATCATAAATGTATATTTTATAATGAAAAATCCTCTTTATTACGATTAAAAAATTCGACACCAACACCATAAATAGCCTTGTAAAAAATATAACATCATTGTTTTCAATCTGCCGTTACTGGGATTGACCATATTCTTTTGACACGGAGTTGAACAATGTTCGGCATAATTATTTCTGTCATCGTGTTAATAACGATGGGCTATTTGATCCTTAAAAATTACAAACCACAGGTGGTGCTGGCCACAGCGGGTATCTTCCTGATGATGTGTGGTGCCTGGTTAGGGTTTGGGGGTGTACTCGACCCCGCCAAAAGCAGCGGCTATTTGATTGTTGATATTTATAATGAAATCCTGCGCATGTTGTCCAACCGCATTGCCGGGTTGGGGCTGTCGATTATGGCGGTGGGCGGTTATGCCCGTTACATGGAGCGCATAGGAGCCAGTCGGGCGATGGTGAGCTTGTTAAGCCGCCCGTTAAAGCTCATTCGCTCACCGTATCTCATACTGTCGGCAACTTACGTCATCGGTCAAATCATGGCGCAGTTTATTACCAGCGCCTCCGGTCTGGGTATGTTGCTGATGGTCACGTTATTTCCGACGCTGGTGAGTCTGGGAGTAAGTCGCCTCTCTGCGGTGGCGGTTATCGCGACCACCATGTCTATTGAATGGGGAATTCTGGAAACGAACTCCATTTTTGCCGCCCAGGTAGCGGGAATGAAAATCGCCACTTACTTCTTCCACTATCAGCTACCGGTCGCCTCTTGTGTCATTCTCTCAGTGGCAATCTCCCACTTTTTCGTGCAACGCGCTTTTGACAAAAAAGATAAAAATATCAATCACGAACAGGCGGAACAAAAGGATCTCGACAATGTCCCGCCGCTCTATTACGCCATTTTACCGGTGATGCCGTTAATCCTGATGCTCGGCTCGCTGTTCCTCGCCCACGTCGGGCTGATGCAGTCAGAACTGCATCTGGTGGTGGTGATGTTACTGAGTTTGACGGTGACGATGTTTGTTGAGTTCTTCCGCAAGCATAACTTGCGCGAAACAATGGACGATGTGCAGGCGTTTTTTGACGGCATGGGTACGCAGTTTGCCAACGTGGTAACGCTGGTGGTCGCGGGTGAAATATTTGCGAAAGGCTTAACGACGATTGGCACCGTTGATGCGGTTATCAAAGGCGCAGAGCATTCTGGCCTTGGTGGCATTGGCGTGATGATTATTATGGCGCTGGTAATTGCCATTTGTGCCATTGTGATGGGCTCCGGCAATGCGCCATTTATGTCATTTGCCAGCCTTATTCCGAATATCGCTGCTGGACTGCACGTACCTGCGGTAGTGATGATTATGCCGATGCACTTTGCCACAACGCTGGCGCGTGCGGTTTCGCCGATTACTGCGGTAGTGGTAGTAACTTCAGGAATAGCAGGCGTTTCGCCCTTTGAAGTGGTGAAGCGGACTGCGATCCCCATGGCAGTCGGATTCGTGGTGAATATGATTGCCACAATTACGCTATTTTATTAAGCCCTTAAAACGACAAAACAGGCCACCTGGGCCTGTTTTTGTTTTACTTCACAACGCGTAATGCCGGGCGACCACCACGTGGCGGTTGCGGCGGTTCATCATCAGGATGATTATCATCATCGCGATCTGGCTTATCGCCATCAATGACCGACATAACGGTTTCATTATCTGCCGATACATCTTCATCATTCATGATGCTGGCATCTTCGTCGTAGGCAGCTTCAGGCTCGAACATCGTGCCTGCGCCATTTTCACGGGCGTAGATAGCCAGCACAGCAGCCAGCGGTACTGAAACTTGCCGCGGGATACCGCCAAAGCGCGCGTTAAAGCGCACTTCATCATTCGCCAGTTCCAGGTTGCCGACCGCACGCGGAGCAATGTTGAGTACGATTTGCCCGTCACGTGCATATTCCATAGGAACCTGCACGCCAGGGAGCGTCACATCCACCACCAGGTGCGGCGTGAGCTGGTTATCCAGCAACCACTCATAGAATGCACGCAGCAGATAGGGACGACGTGGTGTTAGCTGTGACAAATCCATACAGATTAACTCCGGCCCAGACGCATTTCACGTTCAGCTTCGGTTAAGGAAGCAAGGAAAGAGTCACGCTCAAAGACGCGGGTCATATAGCCTTTCAGCTCTTTCGCACCCGGGCCGCTGAACTCGATGCCCAGTTGCGGCAGACGCCACAGCAGCGGAGCAAGGTAGCAATCGACCAGGCTGAACTCATCGCTCAGGAAGTACGGCTTCTGACCGAAGACCGGCGCAATAGCCAGCAGTTCTTCGCGCAGTTGCTTACGAGCGGCATCCGCTTCAGAGGCTGAACCGTTGATGATGGTGTTCATCAGCGTGTACCAGTCTTTTTCGATGCGGTGCATGTACAGGCGGCTTTCACCGCGAGCTACCGGGTAAACAGGCATCAGTGGCGGATGCGGGAAACGCTCATCCAGGTATTCCATAATGATGCGAGATTCCCACAGGGTCAGCTCACGATCCACCAGGGTCGGAACGCTCTGATTCGGGTTGAGGTCAATCAGATCCTGAGGCGGATTGTCCTTTTCCACGTGTTCGATCTCGAAACTTACACCTTTTTCAGCCAGCACGATGCGGACCTGATGGCTATAGATGTCAGTAGGACCGGAAAACAGCGTCATTACCGAACGTTTGTTGGCAGCGACAGCCATGAAAACCTCCAGGTATAGTCAGAATTTTTACTGCTACCAGCCACCAGGTGGCCAGTCAGAAGTTGTGTTACCCAGTAAGGAACGACTCTCTTTGTTCGAAAAACAAACAAAAAATGAGCAATACCCGACATTTGGGCAGAAAATTGGATGATAGTTTACCAGATTTTGCGACCTTTGTGGTGAGTCGATGCCGGAAATGGGGAAAAAGAGATGTTCCTTAGTCTGAAATGCTTGACTTAATCCCCACCAGAAATGTTGTCTATCTCTTTTACGCCGTTGCTATCGGTGCGCCCCAGCCATCAAAACTACCGCCATGCTTTTCAGCCAAATCGGTAAGCTGACATGTAATTTCGGTCATATGCCATTGTTCAGGAGCATCAGTGTTCGTAAATGACGCCATATACCCTGGTTGTTGGTCGTTCATCCGAATGCTCACCAGCGTAATGCCATATGGCAATTCCGTCACGTCCTCCGCAAAAGCGCGTGCAGCAGCTTCTGTCGGCAATGTCGCGTAGTAATCAATGGTGCGTGGAAGAGTCAAATCGTCACCATGTTCCAGCAGCCCACGGCATACGCGGGCATCGTGTATCCAGTTCCAGTCATATTTCGACGGGTACAGGAACTGGCGATAGTAATTTCCGTTATCGTTTTTACTCATACTATAGCTGCAAGAGACTTCCGGGCCACCTGCGAGCAATTTATCCAGCGTTCTTTCCCAGTCCAGTTCTTTTTCCGACTGGAAAACAAAATCGCGCCAGCCTTCTTGTGTTACCACCCCCACCAACCAAATCGGTAATGCCTTGCCCCTCTCCTCAAGCCAGTCCTCTATACGATTTAAACGTTGTGTTTCATCAGGCTGCGGTAAACCGTTTTCATAACAATGGGTATAACGCACACGAAAGAACCAGGTGTGGTTAAGTCGATCAAATCTTTCGTCCTGAATGGCGCCGATATCAACACGTATGCCCGTGACATGGTCATCCACTGTTGTAATAAAGAACTCCCATTTATTCGACAACGTTAAAGATTCTTTCTTGTTAAACAATGCATTAAATAATCCCATCGCGATATCCTTTTCTACAGTACGTGGAAAATACTATTAAAAAGAGAATAATGCTGAAGAGAGAGGGAAAAGAGGCTGGAATCGGACTTTAGCCATAAAAAAACCCGCCGAAGCGGGTTTTTTTCGCAAATTGTATTCTGCCGAAGCAGAAAGCAATTAACGTTTGGAGAACTGCGGACGACGACGTGCTTTACGCAGACCGACTTTCTTACGTTCAACCTGACGAGCGTCACGAGTAACGAAGCCAGCTTTACGCAGTTCAGAACGCAGGGATTCGTCGTACTCCATCAGAGCGCGGGTGATACCGTGACGGATCGCACCAGCCTGACCAGAGATACCACCACCTTTAACAGTGATGTACAGATCCAGTTTCTCAACCATGTCGACCAGTTCCAGCGGCTGACGAACTACCATGCGGGCAGTTTCACGACCGAAGTACTGTTCCAGAGAACGTTGGTTGATAACGATTTTACCGTTGCCCGGTTTGATGAAAACGCGAGCTGCGGAACTTTTGCGGCGACCAGTGCCGTAGTATTGATTTTCAGCCATTGCCTATAATCCCGATTAGATGTCAAGAACTTGCGGTTGCTGTGCCGCGTGGTTGTGCTCGTTACCCGCGTAAACTTTCAGTTTACGGAACATAGCACGACCCAGCGGGCCCTTTGGCAACATGCCTTTAACCGCGATTTCAATCACACGCTCAGGACGGCGAGCAATCATCTCTTCAAAGGTCGCTTGTTTGATACCACCGATGTGACCGGTGTGGTGATAGTACACTTTGTCAGTACGCTTGTTGCCGGTTACAGCAACTTTGTCAGCGTTCAGAACGATGATGTAATCACCGGTATCTACGTGCGGAGTGTATTCCGCTTTGTGCTTACCGCGCAGGCGACGAGCCAGTTCAGTAGCCAGACGGCCCAGAGTTTTACCGGTCGCGTCAACAACATACCAGTCGCGTTTTACGGTTTCTGGTTTAGCTGTAAAAGTTTTCATTAAAAGCTTACCCAATAAATAGTTACACGTTGGTGAACACCCAAACGTCTTCAATTGTTGAGGTTCACACGACAAAGTCCGGCAAACCTACCCCTTCGAATAGCCTATGCCAGCACACAAAAAGTTTCGGGAAAAAAAACTTTCTTGTAACGTGGGGTCGCAGGATTATAGAGAAGTCGGGGTCAAAGATCGACCCCTTTTTGTGATTTATGGCAGGTTTTACCCCGCCAAATGCTCGCGCTTCAAATACTCTTCGCTCTGCATCTCTTGTAGACGTGACAGGCAACGCTGGAACTCAAACTTCAGTCGCTCGCCCTGATAAATTTCATACAAAGGCACTTCTGCGCTCACCACTAATTTGACATGGCGCTCGTAAAACTCATCCACCAGCGCAATAAAACGTCGCGATTCGCTCTCCATCAACCGCGTCATGACTGGCACATCAAACAACATCACTGTGTGAAAGAGGCGTGAGAGCGCTATATAGTCATGCTGGCTGCGGGCATCGACACACAAGGTGGTAAAAGAGACGGCAAGCGTCTGATTCTCAACGCCCATTGTCGCCAGCGGGCGATGGTTGATTTCTAACGTCGGTGAATTTTCTCGTTTCGCCCCCGCCAGAACCAACCAAAGTTTATCCATTTGCGCACGGGTTTCATCATTGAGCGGCGACAGCCACAAATGCGCCTGGGCAAGCGTCCGTAGTCGATAATCGACGCCTGCATCGACATTCATTACATCGCAATACTGTTTAATGGCGTCGATAGCCGGTAGAAAACGCGCTCGTTGCAGGCCATTACGATAAAGCTCATCAGGCGGAATATTTGACGTTGCGACCAGCGTTATTCCGCGAGCGAACAGGGCTTTCATTAAACCGCCAAGCAACATGGCATCGGTAATATCCGAAACAAAAAATTCATCAAAACAGAGGACATCGGTTTCTGCTTTGAAGCGATCGGCAATAATTTCCAGCGGGTCAGTCTGCCCCTGTAATGCAGTCAATTCTTCATGCACGCGCAGCATAAAACGGTGAAAGTGCAGGCGCTGTTTCCGCTCACCCGGCAAACTTTGATAGAAAAGGTCCATCAGCCAGGTTTTCCCGCGTCCTACACCGCCCCACATATATAAGCCACGCACCGGCGCACTGCTTGCCTCTTCGCGCTTACCCCACAGTTTACCGACTCGCGCCATTAACCCACTCGCCCTCGCAGTGGGCGGCGTGCTGTTGATTAATTCCAGGTAGATAATCTCCAGCCGACTGACGGCCTCTTTTTGTACGTCGTCAGGTTGATGGCTGCCCTCATTGAGCGCCTTCAGGTATTGCGATGTCGGGGTAACGCTTTGCATGATGTTCTTGTTATTCCTTGAATAATCGGTGTGCCGTTGTTCACGGTTGACGAAAAAAAGGCCGTTCTACACTACGCGATATGCAGTCGGGATTCCACTTCTGTGGAATTAACGGTTATAGTGGCATAATCAGCCGCAGGCATGGAGCCTGAAGCCAACACCCTACGGAAACAAAAGACAACGGGAGATGTTCATGACCTGGGAATATGCGCTAATTGGGTTAGTCGTCGGCATCATTATTGGTGCTGTGGCCATGCGTTTTGGTAATCGTAAACTACGCCAGCAACAGGCGTTGCAGTACGAACTGGAAAAAAATAAAGCTGAACTGGACGAGTATCGCGAAGAGTTGGTTAACCACTTTGCCCGCAGCGCGGAATTACTGGATACCATGGCGCATGACTATCGCCAGTTGTATCAACACATGGCGAAAAGCTCCAGCAGCCTGCTGCCGGAACTGTCCGCAGAAGCAAACCCGTTCCGTAATCGTCTGGCTGAGTCTGAAGCCAGCAACGATCAGGCACCGGTGCAGATGCCACGCGACTATTCTGAAGGCGCATCAGGCCTGCTGCGCACTGGCGCAAAGCGCGACTAATTTATTTTGCGGGCGCAGCCATTGCGCCCTCCTCTTCTCTCCCTCCCCGACTATCATTTAATCTGGTGTCTCATTGTTAGCCGTCTGAAAATTCAATAACATCAAACTGTTTTGAATCTCTTTTTCTTATCATTCAGGTACGAGAGCAGGAATAATGAAAAAACAAACCCAGCTGTTGAGTGCATTAGCGTTAAGTGTCGGGTTAACTCTCTCGGCGCCGTTTCAGGCTGTCGCGTCGATTCCCGGCCAGGTTGCCGGTCAGGCGCCATTGCCCAGCCTGGCCCCGATGCTGGAAAAAGTGCTTCCCGCGGTGGTAAGCGTGCGAGTTGAAGGGACTGCCAGCCAGGAACAGAAAATCCCGGAAGAATTCAAAAAATTTTTTGGCGATGATTTACCGGATCAACCTGCGCAACCCTTTGAAGGTTTAGGCTCCGGTGTCATCATCAATGCCAATAAAGGTTATGTGCTGACCAACAATCACGTCATCAATCAGGCACAGAAAATCAGTATTCAGCTCAATGACGGACGCGAGTTTGATGCGAAGTTGATTGGCAGCGACGACCAGAGCGATATCGCCCTGCTACAAATTCAGAATCCGAGCAAATTAACGCAAATCGCCATTGCCGACTCCGACAAACTACGCGTCGGTGATTTTGCCGTCGCGGTCGGTAACCCGTTTGGCCTTGGGCAAACCGCGACTTCAGGCATTGTTTCCGCATTAGGTCGCAGCGGGTTAAATCTCGAAGGTCTGGAAAACTTTATCCAGACCGATGCTTCCATTAACCGGGGTAACTCCGGCGGTGCGCTGTTAAACCTTAACGGCGAGTTGATTGGTATTAACACCGCAATTCTTGCCCCTGGCGGCGGTAGCGTCGGGATTGGCTTTGCTATCCCCAGCAATATGGCGCGTACCCTGGCGCAGCAACTTATCGACTTTGGTGAAATTAAACGCGGTCTGTTAGGCATTAAAGGTACCGAAATGAGTGCCGATATCGCCAAAGCGTTTAATTTAGATGTGCAACGTGGCGCGTTTGTCAGTGAAGTACTGCCTGGTTCTGGCTCGGCGAAAGCGGGCGTAAAAGCAGGCGATATTATTACCAGCCTCAACGGTAAACCGCTCAATAGCTTCGCCGAATTGCGTTCCCGCATCGCCACCACTGAACCTGGTACTAAAGTGAAGCTTGGCCTGTTACGTAACGGCAAGCCGCTGGAAGTGGAAGTGACGCTTGATACCAGCACATCGTCTTCAGCCAGTGCAGAGATGATTACACCGGCGCTGGAAGGCGCAACGTTGAGTGACAGTCAGCTAAAAGATGGCGGAAAAGGCATTAAGATCGACGAAGTTGTCAAAGACAGCCCCGCCGCTCAGGCAGGTTTACAGAAAGATGATGTAATTATTGGCGTGAACCGCAATCGGGTGAACTCGATTGCTGAGATGCGCAAAGTACTGGCAACCAAACCGGCAATTATTGCCCTGCAAATCATGCGCGGTAATGAGAGCATTTACCTGCTAATGCGTTAATGTCATAAACCGGGCATCAGGCTGACGTGTGATGTCCGGTTAACTCGTGATATGCTGCTGCCGTTCCCTTTTTTAATGACGCCTCCATCATGTTTGTGAAGCTCTTACGATCCGTTGCGATTGGATTAATTGTCGGCGCTATTTTGCTGGTTGCCATGCCTTCGCTGCGCAGCATTAACCCGCTTTCCACACCGCAATTCGACAGTGCCGACGAGACGCCTGCCAGTTATAATCTGGCGGTCCGCCGCGCCGCGCCAGCGGTGGTAAATGTCTATAACCGTGGTTTGAACACATCCTCACACAACCAGCTTGAGATCCGTACGCTAGGGTCAGGTGTGATCATGGATCAACGTGGTTATATCATTACCAATAAACATGTAATCAACGACGCCGATCAGATCATCGTCGCCTTACAGGATGGTCGTGTATTTGAAGCGCTGCTGGTTGGCTCTGATTCACTGACCGATCTGGCGGTGCTCAAAATTAATGCCACTGGCGGTTTACCCACCATTCCAATCAATTCTCGTCGCATACCGCACATTGGCGATGTAGTGCTGGCGATCGGTAACCCGTACAACCTCGGGCAAACCATTACCCAGGGGATTATCAGCGCCACGGGTCGCATCGGCCTGAACCCGACCGGGCGGCAAAACTTTCTGCAAACCGATGCATCCATTAACCACGGCAACTCCGGCGGTGCACTGGTGAACTCGCTGGGCGAACTGATGGGCATCAACACACTGTCGTTTGATAAGAGTAACGATGGCGAAACTCCAGAAGGCATCGGTTTTGCCATTCCCTTCCAGTTGGCAACCAAAATTATGGATAAGCTAATCCGCGATGGACGTGTTATTCGTGGCTATATCGGTATTGGCGGCCGCGAAATCGCACCATTACACGCGCAAGGTGGTGGTATCGATCAACTGCAAGGGATTGTGGTTAATGAAGTGTCACCTGATGGCCCGGCGGCTAATGCCGGTATCCAGGTCAACGATCTGATTATCTCAGTGGACAACAAACCTGCAATCTCCGCTCTGGAGACAATGGATCAAGTGGCAGAAATTCGACCAGGTTCGGTGATTCCGGTGGTGGTGATGCGTGACGATAAAAAACTGACATTGCAGGTCACTATTCAGGAATATCCGGCGACCAATTAAGTCGTGCGTTCAAAACAAAAAACCGGAGACGTTGCTCCGGTTTTTTATTATTCGTTAATCAATTACTTATTAACGAACTCTTCGCCCAGGGCGATATCTTTCTTCAGCGTATCCAGCATTCCTTCCAGCGCGTTCTGTTCAAATGCGCTCAGAGTACCGATGGATTTACGCTCTTCTACGCCATTTTTACCCAGCAGAAGCGGTTGAGAGAAGAAACGAGCATACTGGCCGTCACCTTCAACGTAGGCACATTCAACGACACCTTTTTCGCCTTGCAACGCACGAACCAGAGACAGGCCGAAGCGTGCAGCTGCCTGGCCCATGGACAGGGTTGCAGACCCGCCACCGGCTTTCGCTTCAACCACTTCCGTACCCGCGTTCTGGATACGTTTGGTCAGATCAGCAACTTCCTGCTCGGTAAAGCTTACGCCAGGAACTTGAGACAGCAGCGGCAGAATGGTAACGCCAGAGTGACCGCCAATAACCGGAACTTCAACTTCACCCGGCTGTTTGCCTTTCAGTTCAGCGACAAACGTATTAGAACGGATGATATCCAGCGTGGTGACGCCAAACAGTTTGTTCTTGTCATACACACCCGCTTTCTTCAGCACTTCCGCAGCGATTGCTACCGTGGTGTTTACCGGGTTTGTAATGATACCGATGCACGCTTTCGGGCAGGTTGTCGCAATTTGCTGTACCAGATTCTTCACGATACCGGCGTTAACGTTAAACAGGTCGGAACGATCCATCCCTGGTTTACGCGCTACACCTGCGGAGATTAGAACCACATCAGCGCCTTCCAACGCAGGGGTCGCATCTTCACCAGAAAAACCTTTGATTTTCACAGCAGTAGGGATATGGCTCAGGTCGACGGCCACACCGGGAGTGACTGGAGCGATATCATACAGGGAGAGTTCTGAACCTGAAGGCAGTTGGGTTTTTAACAGTAATGCAAGCGCCTGGCCAATACCGCCAGCAGCGCCGAGGACTGCGACTTTCATCCTAAACTCCTTATTATATTGATAAACTAAGATATGTTGCTCCGCTGCCGCGACCTTAATCCACAAATTAACAGTTTACAATGACCACTTCTCAAGAATGTGTAGTCACGCAAATTTGGCGTTTATGCATTTAATTGACGTAATCAGGAACCTAACTTACGTAATTAACAGCCGCTTATGCATCAGAGCAACATTCCAACAGGTGGTGACAATATACCCTACCGTTCAGCCAAAACAACATCAATTTGATAACAATTAATTTACTTTTAAGCGGAATTTGCGCGCCGTGACGCAGGCATGTTTCTCAATCACGAAATTTGATAAAATCCCGCTCTTTCATAACATTATTTCAGCCTTCTCCAGGGCAGACTGTTTGCATAAAAATTCATCTGTATGCACAATAATGTTGTATCAACCACCATATCGGGTGACTTATGCGAAGCTCGTCTAAGCAAGAAGAATTAGTTAAAGCGTTTAAAGCGTTACTTAAAGAAGAGAAATTTAGCTCCCAGGGCGAAATCGTCGCCGCATTGCAGGAGCAAGGCTTTGACAATATTAATCAGTCTAAAGTCTCGCGGATGTTGACCAAATTTGGTGCTGTACGTACCCGCAATGCAAAGATGGAAATGGTTTACTGCCTGCCAGCTGAACTGGGCGTACCAACCACCTCCAGTCCGTTGAAGAATCTGGTGCTGGATATCGACTACAACGACGCTGTTGTTGTAATACATACCAGTCCTGGCGCGGCGCAGTTGATTGCGCGTCTGCTGGACTCTCTGGGCAAAGCAGAAGGTATTCTTGGCACCATCGCAGGTGATGACACCATCTTTACCACCCCTGCTAAAGGTTTCACCGTCAAAGACCTGTACGAAGCGATTTTAGAGCTGTTCGACCAGGAGCTTTAATCTCTGCCCCGTCGCTTCTGGCGGCGGGGAAAATATTGCATTCTCCATTCATCGCCCTGCTTTCCCCTGCCATTCATTTAACGAATAGTGCGTTTTATAGCGACAAAACATTCACACAACAAATACACAGAGCAAAAAACGCACATTTTGCAAAAACACATATCTTATTGAAATGAATGTTATTTCCACTAAACACCCGTATTTTTAATTCACTTTTGTTATAAAAATTAATCTTTTTAACAATTCTCCCTCAATAGAAACAGTTAGCGTGGTATTAATTAGCTCAATAATTAGTGTATACTTAATTTTGTGATATGGGTCACGAAACAAAGGCCCAGCTAAAAGATTATGTCGAGGTAAAAATCATGAAAATCAAAACCACTGTTGCTGCATTAAGTGTGCTCTCTGTTCTCTCCTTCGGTGCTTTCGCTGCCGATTCCATTGATGCTGCACAAGCACAAAATCGTGAAGCCATCGGCACCGTGTCCGTCAGCGGTGTAGCATCGTCTCCAATGGATATGCGTGAAATGCTGAACAAAAAAGCGGAAGAGAAAGGCGCGACTGCTTACCAGATTACCGAAGCGCGTAGCGGCGATACCTGGCACGCCACAGCTGAACTGTACAAATAAACCCTCATCGTCTTGTCCGACGACATTGCCCCCGGTTTGGGGGCTTTTTTTTGCGCTAGTGACGAACATTAAAACGCAAATGCCCTTCCAGCTCTTCCTCCGCCTCATCAAACAGCAATATTAACGCGCCAAAACGCCGACGCGTTTTTTCTCCCAGATGAACAAATTCGATCTCCAGCGGTAGCGGCAGAACATCGTTCATTAATACATCCCACAGTGAGTCGAGATCGCGCACCTTATCTTTCGCCAGACCAAAGGTTTGGCGAAAGTCGCGATAAAAGTCCTCCTGACTCTCAATCTCATCAAAATCAAAGCTATAGATATTCATCTGTTGCCACCGTCACGTTTCGCGGCGAGTTCTGCCGTTCATCGCTAAGTATAGACATGAAAAAACCGACGCTTTTGGCATCGGTTTCTGATTACTGACAAAGTGCACTTTGTTCATGCCGGATGCGGCGTGAACGCCTTATTCGGCCTACCAAGGGGTGCAAATTCAATATAGGCCTGATAAGCGTAGCGCATCAGACAATTTGGAGTATGTCAGCAATCTCAACCGACACCTTTTGGCGTCGGCTTTGACTTAATTATCGGTTAGCGCGTGCTGGTATTTATGCAGCATACCGGTAAGCCGATGCACCGGTTCCGTGACCTGCGGCGGCGCTTGCCAGATGCGTAGTTTTTCCTGGTAGATATCCAGTTCTTCCAGCAACTGACCGAAGTAACGACGGCGTTTGTCATCGCTGCGGGCAGAAATCACGTGGTCCGCTGTGCGGCGCATTTGTCGGTGAAATGCCGATAAATCATCATTCACGGGTATCGGCGCATCACGCAATCGCTGGTGAGCGATAATCATCGTTAACGCCAGGCGAAACTTCGGCAAATCGCCGGGAAATTTATTCATCAGCAAAAACAACTGCTGATAAAGCGCTGGCAGATGGTTCTCTTTACGCCGGGCGACATTGGTGGTCATCGCGGAAACAGCGGCAGAAACAAACTGATTAAGCAGCACGCGTCCTGTCCTGTCGCGCGATTTATCCCGCACCAGTAGAATGACGATGAACGCCAGCACACAGCCCACGATTTGCCCCAGCGCGCTATCGAGAAACTGACTGAACTGAAAGGTCATCGGGTTATCCAACACGATAATATTAATCGTACTGGCCAGCGCGCCCATCGATCCCAACCGCCGTTTCTGCACTTCAATACCAAGGAAAAATCCCAGCACCGCCAGGCTAAGGCACAGCAGCAACATACTCTGTTGGGTATTGGGGATAATCACCAAAAAATAGAGCAGTCCTAACGGTAGCGCAGCTACCGTGCCGTAGATAAAGTCGATCGCCACCATGCGTGGATTAGGTAAACGCATTGCCAGCGACGTTACGACGGCAATCATCACCATTGCGCCACTGCCGGAGGTCCATCCGGTCCACAGCCAGAACAAAGTCCCCAGCATGCAGGACAGCGTGGTACGCCAGAAGTTGACCATGGCATGATGGCGCTCGGCGGATTCTACTTTTACTTCCGGCTCACCTTGCAGGATCTCTTCTTCAGTGGCGTTAATTTTGGTGTTACTGATAACGCCTCGCTTGAGCAACTGATAACGCGTTGCCGCCGCAACCCAGCTATAAATAGTGATGGGTGTTTCACGTTCCCCGGTCCAGGCAATCACTCGCCGCAGGCGTTTTAGCTGCTTATGGACGTCCTGCGCAGTTTCTACCGGCGTGTCAAAAAATTCGCGGAAGGTATCAGTGATCAACTCCGGGCGCGAGTTCTGAATGAGATAAGTTTCGCAGGACTGGGTGATCAGCGTCAGCGACAACGTGTTGATCGCTTTTAAACGCCGATTGGCACGCGCCCAGCGGGAAGATTCCATGTTCAGATTGCTACGCATCCCTTGCAGCGCCGTGGTGCGGCGAACCAGGTCGCCCCAGGCCTTATCAACAATCTCGCCATCACCATGTTTGATGCATAATTGCATTAGTTGATATTGCGCCACCAGCAAACTTTCCAGCTCTCGATCCACTTCTTGTTTGATCGATCGTGGAGAAAAGAGCAGATCCGCCACAATAGCACACACAATACCAATGACGATTTCACTACAACGTTCAACGGCAAACTGCGGCGTCAGCAGCGGTTCTGGCTGAATGGTGATCACAATGATCAGCGCTGTATAACCGGCAAGCCCCCACGCATAGGAGTTCTCTACTCGTACCAGCGAGGAGAGCCAGGTACAAAAACCGGCCCAGATACAGCACACCAGAATCATCAACAATGGCGCACGGATCATCGCAATGATGATCACCAGCCCGGCAATACAACCGATAAATGTACCGATGATGCGCAAAAAGCCGCGATAGCGGATAGCGCCAGAGTACGGTTCGCCACCGGCGGCAAAGGCAGGACCGGCGGCAACAATCGCCGCAGTCAGAACAGCCCAGCGTGGTGTTTCAAGCTGAAAATGAAAGCCAACAAACAGCGCCAGCACAATGGCGGTCGCCAGTTTTACCGCGAAGCGAATATGTTGGTTAGCAATGGAGAAAATACCCATCGTGATTAACCAAACTCACGCAGGCGATGGGCCATTTTACGGAAGAACGAATCCTGGCTTTCATCGCGATCTTGTTTACCCGTAACCACCACAGTAGCGGTAGTCCCCGCAGGCCAGATGTTATCTTGCTGGTTGTCGAGACGAATACGTACCGGGACACGTTGCGCCAGACGCACCCATTCAAGGTTGGAATCGATGGTCGCCATCCCTTTGTCGTCACGCGTACTGCTGGCGTTAGTGACCCCAGCGGCAACACTATCGACAGTCCCTTTCAGCACTTTATTGCTACCAAGCGGCGTAATTTCTGCGCGATACCCAGAACGTACCCCTTCCAGCTTGGTTTCTTCCATATAGGCCAGCACATAGAAGGAGTTCTGTTTCACCAGCGCTACAGCCGTTGAACCACGCGTAATAAATTCACCGGTATAGACGTTGAGGTTGGTCACCCAGCCATCTGCTGGCGCGCGGATCACGGTACGTTCAAGATCCAGTTTTGCCAGATCGCGGGTTGCCTGAGCTTTCGCTAACTGATGCAGGACCGTTTGCAGCACGTTATTGGCCTGGTCTATCTCTTCGCGAGACATCGCCTGTATGCCGAGACGGTTGCGACGTCCAGCTTCCTGGCGTTTTTCCTGCGCCAGTACCTGATAATAGGCAACATCAGCTTCCGCTTCTTCGAGGGCCTTTTGGTAGCGTGGCTGGTCGATGGTGAACAGTACCTGTCCTTTTTTCACCAGTTGGTTATCATGAACATTCACTTGGGTGATGAGTCCGGAGACATCCGGCGCAATCGCGACCACATCGGCGCTAAAGCGCGCGTCACGCGTCCACGGAGATTCGGTGTAATAGACCCAGGCATTAAAAATTGCGATGAAGGCCAGAATGACTAATACGACCGTGATGGCCGTACGGGAGAATTTTCTTATTAGCGTTTTCACTTCAACCTCAAACGAACAGTCGCGATATCAAATAAAACAAACAGCAATAGAGCGCGGTGTTGAACAGCGCCGGATGCCAGACGAAGTCGTAGATACCTGTTGGCACAAGGACCCGGCGCACCAGCCAGAAAATCGCCAGTGATAAAAGCAATTCGAAAAATATCGGTGGGAAGGACAGCCCAAACACCACGATAACGGGAAACAGACTCATGTTGACCTTGGTTGTATAGAGAGAGCAGGTGTTATTATTTTCAGCATCTGTCGCCGCAGAGAAGGGCATAGAAAGCCGGGCGAGAGCAACATTGCTGTAGATTGATATTTAATATATTAGCGTAACTGTTATGCTGTTATCTATATTATGTGATCTAAATCACTTTTAAGTCAGAGTGAATAATGGAACGACTAAAACGCATGTCGGTTTTCGCCAAAGTGGTTGAATTTGGTTCGTTTACCGCCGCCGCCAGACAGCTTCAAATGAGCGTTTCATCCATCAGTCAGACGGTGTCTAAACTGGAAGATGAGTTGCAGGTAAAGTTGTTAAACCGCAGCACACGCAGCATTGGCCTGACCGAAGCAGGTAGAATTTACTACCAGGGCTGCCGTCGGATGCTCCATGAAGTGCAGGATGTCCATGAGCAACTGTACGCCTTCAATAACACGCCTATCGGGACGCTGCGCATTGGCTGTTCTTCAACTATGGCTCAAAATGTTCTCGCTGGGCTGACGGCAAAAATGTTGAAAGAGTACCCTGGTTTAAGCGTCAATCTGGTTACCGGAATTCCTGCACCCGACCTGATTGCCGACGGCCTGGATGTCGTGATCCGCGTCGGCGCGTTGCAGGATTCCAGCCTATTTTCCCGCCGTCTGGGGGCGATGCCGATGGTGGTGTGCGCCGCTAAAAGTTATCTCACACAGTATGGCGTACCGGAAAAACCCGCCGATTTAAGTAGCCATTCATGGCTTGAATACAGCGTGCGTCCGGACAATGAATTTGAACTGATCGCGCCAGAAGGGATTTCGACTCGCCTCATCCCACAAGGACGGTTTGTCACTAATGATCCAATGACGCTGGTGCGCTGGTTAACGGCAGGCGCTGGGATCGCGTATGTACCGCTGATGTGGGTGATCAATGAGATCAATCGTGGGGAGCTGGAGATCCTGCTGCCGCGTTATCAGTCGGATCCACGCCCGGTTTATGCACTGTATACCGAAAAAGATAAGCTGCCACTGAAGGTGCAGGTCGTGATCAACTCACTGACGGATTATTTTGTCGAGGTCGGTAAGTTGTTTCAGGAGATGCACGGGCGCGGGAAAGAGAAGTAATTCATCTGCGTGCCGGATAAGGCGTTTACGCCGCATCCGGCAACCAATGCCTGATGCGACGCTTACCGGCCAGGATAGATTACGCGGTACCGCCAACGGTCAGGTTGTCGACTTTGAGCGTCGGCTGGCCCACGCCAACTGGCAAACTCTGCCCTTCTTTACCACAGACACCCACGCCGTTATCCAGTTTCAGGTCGTTGCCCACCATCGAAATTTGCTGCATGGTTTCGATACCGGAACCAATCAGCGTTGCGCCTTTCACCGGTTTCGTCACTTTACCGTTTTCAATCAGATACGCTTCTGAGGTGGAGAAGACAAATTTGCCGGAGGTGATATCCACCTGACCGCCGCCGAAGTTTGGCGCATAGATGCCATACTCGACGGATTCAATGATTTCCTGCGGCGTCGATTTACCCGGCAGCATGTAGGTGTTGGTCATACGCGGCATGGGCAGGTGTGCATAGGATTCACGACGACCATTACCGGTCGGCGCCATACCCATTAAGCGAGCGTTGAGTTTATCCTGCATGTAACCTTTCAGGATCCCATTTTCAATCAGCACGTTGTACTGACCCGGCGTACCTTCGTCATCAATCGCCACCGAACCACGGCGATCAACCATCGTGCCATCATCCACTACCGTACACAGTTCAGATGCTACCAGTTCGCCGACCTGGCCACTAAAGACCGAAGTGCCACGGCGGTTAAAGTCGCCTTCCAGACCATGGCCCACCGCTTCATGTAACAACACGCCCGGCCAGCCTGCGCCGAGAACCACCGGCATGGTGCCCGCTGGCGCGGCAACGGCAGAAAGATTGACCAGCGCCATACGCACAGCTTCTTTCGCCCATGCATCCGCACGGACTTCACCGTCGAGATCGGCAAGGAAAAATTCATAACCAAAACGACCGCCGCCGCCGCTGGCACCGCGTTCGCGTTTACCGTCTTCTTCGACCAGAACGCTTACTGAGAGGCGCACCAGTGGACGGACATCTGCCGCCAGGGTGCCGTCGGTGGCCGCAACCAGAATTAATTCATAGACGCCACTGAGGCTGGCAGTCACTTCCTGTACGCGTTTGTCGGCTTCACGGGCAACTTTATCGACGCGACGTAAAATATCCAGTTTCTCCTCGCGGCTCATGCTTTGCAGCGGATCAAGCGAGGTATACAGCGGGCTATGCTCTACCGCGCCCAACGTCTGTACTTTGCCATCACCACTGTCACGGACAATGGTACGCGCCGCTTGTGCGCTCTGTTCCAGGGCCAGCAGGCTGATTTGGTCGGCGTAAGCAAAACCGGTTTTTTCACCGCTGACTGCACGCACGCCGACGCCCTGATCGATGTTGTAAGAACCATCTTTGATAATGCGGTCTTCTAAAACCCAGGATTCGTGATAGCTCGACTGAAAATAGAGATCGCCGTAATCGAGGCGACGTTCGGCCAGTTGACCGAGAATCGCGAACAAATCCTGATGTTTCAGGCCGTTCGCCGCTAGCAATTGTTCACTTACCAGGTTCAGACTCATCGTTTTTGTTACTCGTTAGTTACTTCGGTAGAGGATTTTTTACGGCTGCCGGATGCGGCGTGAACGCCTTATCCGACCTACGGTTATGTTCCGGTTTGTAGACCTGATAAGACGCACAGCGTCGCATCAGGCAACGGCTGCCGGATGCGGCGTAAACGCCTTATCCGGCCTACGGTTATGTTCCGGTTTGTAGGCCTGATAAGACGCACAGCGTCGCATCAGGCAACGGCTGCCGGATGCGGCGTAAACGCCTTATCCGACCTGCGGTTATGTTCCGGCTCGTTGGCCTTTGGCAACGATTATCTAATGAGATTGGGGCAATTACGCGCCATCGTCAAATCATTGCGCTTTTTCTTTACGCGGTTGGCGCAATACTTCGTTGATTTGCGGAGCGTCCAACGGACCAGAAATGTGGTAGCGCAAAATGGAGACTTTGCTCCACAGCGGCCCCAGCACTTTACTGGCAGCAAACACCGCCGCACCGACAATGGGGTTAACCGCAAAGGCCGCAGCCACACCCACCGTCGCGGAAATTTCTGGTGCGACAACCGCCTCCATATTCAGATCGCGGCGTACCAGATTTACCGACCCTTTCATGGCGATATCCGCTTCCAGTCCATCCACCAGCGTGTCATCAGTGTGCATAACACCGTCTTTAATCCACGCCGTGCTGCGAATGGAGTCAAAATAGAAACCTTCGCCAAAGGTATCCCTGAAATCGAAGCGCAGCTTTCGCATCAGAGCATCGACGCTCAATAAGCGCAGCAATTGCCCGGCATGTCCGGTGCTGATGTCGGTAATTTCACCTTTGCCCAGTTGAGTATGGATGATGCCATTCAACGTTGCCTCATCCGGCTGCCACGGCGTTTTCCGCCAGTGTAAATCGTAATCCACATTAAATGACGACTGGCGTATTGGCGTCGTGACACCAAAAAATTCAGCAGCGGCATCAATTTTCTGCCCGCGTAATTTTCCTTTCAGCGAGGTACGTTCATTCCCCGGATTGTTAACCCATTCACCCTCGGCAGTAAGCCGCGAGAAACCGGTATCAATCAGTCCATTAGCCAGCGTTAACGTATCGCCAGAAATGGTGATATCGCTGTCGATGCGCCCAAATTTTTGCCCCCAGAACCAGCACTCTGCGCAACGTATTTGCGCATTCGGCCAACCACGGAAGCTAATGCGCTCCGTAGTTGGGAAAGGTGACGACGGCGTGGAGTCACCACTGGTTTTCGCCACGCTGGGGTTGTAATAGAGATATTTAATCGTCGCCAGCCACGGCGCGTTATTGCGCATTGCCAGCGTAGCGTTGATTTCACGTCCTTGCGCCTCGACCTGAGTGCCATTTGCCATCGGTTGCGAAACAATACTCAGGTTATTCCATTGCTGATTTCCCAACGACAACGCTGGCGTACGCAACGTAATGTGCTGGGGAAAACTCACCGCACTACCGACTTTATCCGTAGCGCCTTTCTGGAAAAGCGCCAGCCACTCGGCACCATCCATCGGTGGCATATTTAACTCAACACCGCTTTGTTCCGGTAACGGTGGAAGCGTTTTACTGTCTGCCGCCCAGATAGCGCGATCGAGCGTCAGCTTTTGACCGAGCAACCAGCGGCTGTTGAAATGGTTATCCGCGCCAGCCTGTCCGGTTAATTCAAAACTATTGAGGTTGCCATCGACCTTAATGTTAACCGGCAGCGATTCGCCAGCGGGTTTGGCTAACGGCGAAGGTAAGTGACTACTCACATTCTTCAGATCACCGTTCAGTTCTACGTTATACGTTGCGCCAGCATGATAAGGCAGCTCAATGCCCACTTTACCATCCCAGGCCACGCTGCCGCTTAACGCTTCATTCACCGCTTCAGGCAGAACGTCAGTTTTCGCTGGCTGCCAGTTACCGTTGAGATTCACCGCGACCTGGTAGGCTTTCGCCCCTTCTTTGGTGGAAAAATCCACGTTCAGTGGCTGATTAAACCAACTTGCTGTCAGTGGTTCGCTTTGCAGATCGCCATTGATAAAGCTGAATTTACCGCTCAAATTTTTCAGTGTGCTATCAAGTGGTTTGATAAACAGACTGTTATTACGCAGCGTCACTTCGCCTTTCGCTGTAACCAGTTCGCCGTTCAATGGGATATCGAGATGTAAGCGAGCATTCACATCGCCGTCGAGCTGGAGTTCTTGCAGGGTTGCTCCCAGAGAGTCTTTCAGCGGCGTCTCATCAAAGTAAGGACCAACCGCTTTGCCCGGACCTTTAATGTCAGCATCAATCAGCAATTTTTCTTTCGAGTAGTCAGGGATCACTGCGGTGAGATTACTCGCGCGCACGCCGCCCAGATTGACGCCATCGGTTTTCATCCATAAACCGTCGTTTATGAAGTCCAGTTCAATATCGAGATTAGTTAACGCTGGCCAGTCCGGCTGGAAGGCAAACTTCGCGTTACGCAGCGGCACCAGCACCTCAAACTGACCTTCGTTGTGTTTATAGGGGAAGAGTTGCGGATTGCCGCCATAAACCAGCGTCGCGTTATCCGCTTCACCGCCCTGAATTGCGCCACTTAAGTAATCGACTAACTCTTTCCCCATCAGATTTTCTGGGAAATAGCGCCACGCTTGTGAACCATCATCGGTGCTGATACCCGCCAGAATGCCCAGCCAGGGTTCATCATTAGTCGGTTGCAGGTAGCGGAAACCGCCACGTGCATGGACGGCTTTGGCTTTAACATCAATGTTGCGGCCATCAAGCTGGAAACCTTTGTCGTTATTCAGCCAGCTTAGGGTCGCCTTACCGTCAGCAATTTCCAGCGGTGCGCGGAAAACTGTTTCGTAAGGCATTTTCGCCTGTTTCATGGACGCGGTCAGTAAACCATTTTCTACACTACCGGAAAGCGTCCCGGAGAAATGTTCCGCGCCCGGCAGTAATTTCCATTGCTTCCAGGCCAGATCGCTCCACGATGCCTGAAAGCGAGTCTTGTCTGCTGCCTGAAGCGGGATATCCAGCGCCAGGGTGTTGATCTTGCCGCTCGGTTGCGTAGACCGCCAGATGTCGCCCAGCGCAGGTGAAAGTTTTGCTGCCAGCGGACGAATACCTTCCAGCCCCGCCAGTTCCAGATTGCTGGCGCGAATCCGCAGTTCGTCACTGCGTTTATTATTCTTTCCACCAACATCCTGTTCCGGTATCCAGGCCAGCGTCAATGCCCCACTCGGCCAGCGTTTGCCATCCATCGTGATGCGGGTATCGGGAATAGAAAACTGCCAGCCGGGATGTTCACGCGTAATGTGTGCGGTGAGATTATCTACCGCCAGTGAATGCGTTTGCTTCTCGCCCAACCAGCTGGCACCGCCCTGTTTCAGCCAGACGTCACCGCCGGTTACATCGCCTTTGTCGATCGTCATCCAGCCTTCGAGGGAGAACTGCGCCGTTTCCAGCGCAATGTTGTCCTGCATCCATTTACCCAGCCACGGCTTCAGGTCAATATCATCAGCCTGTAGCCAGACGCGACCGTTGCTTAACAGCCCTTCGTCATCACGCAAATCCATGCGAACTTGCATCACGCCGTGCTGCCCGGTGAGGCTGGAGAGACTTACCTGGCCTTCCGCACGGTGTCGACGCGGATTGTTAAGCCAGGTGAGTTGCGGGATCGCCAGTTCGGCGCGCTGACCGGATGGCGTGAGGAAACTGACTTCGCTGTCGCGGAGATCGAAGTGATCAAACTGACGAAGAAACAGGTCGCTGATGTGGCTGGCTTCCAGACCATCATTACCACCACCGCTGGTGATGGGCGTATTGGTGCGGAAACGCAGTTGCCAGAAAGTCAGATCGCGAAACTGCCGGCGCATATGCAGCAGGCTCTGCCAGACATCCAGCGCCAGAGTGACGCGTTTGACAGAAAACTCACCGCCATCTTTCAGCTCCGCGCGAATGTCGCGCGCTTCAAGCGTGGGGCCAAAATTCTGCCAGCTGGCGGAAAGCTGGCTGGCTTCTACCGGCATGCCGGTAGCAGATTCAATTTTATTGAGGATTTCTGGACGCCAGGCATCAAGATGCGGCAAAGCAATACGCAGGCCGCTGACCAGCAGCGCAGCGATCACAACGAGCGCGGCTCCAGTAAGCAGTAAAATCCCCGGCAATCGCCTCACCCGTCACTCCTTGTCTGCTAAAAATGTGACTCAAAAAACTTTGCCGGATGGCGGCCCAGCATTTGTTTACATCATGACGACGTCAAACTGCTCCTGGTTGTAGAGCGGTTCGATTTGTACTTTAACCTGCTTACCCACAAAAATTTCCACTTCCGCCAGCGAGTGCGACTCTTCGCCTTTCAAGGCCTCGGCAACTGCCGGAGAAGCATAGACCAGAAAACGGTCAGAGTCGTAAGCATGGTGCACGCGAACAATCTCGCGCATGATTTCATAGCATACCGTTTCCACGGTTTTCACCGTTCCGCGACCGTGGCAAGTTGGGCATTCGTTACACAGTACGTGCTCAATGCTTTCGCGGGTGCGTTTACGCGTCATTTCCACCAGCCCCAGCGCCGAGAAGCCGTTAACGCTGGTTTTCACCCGGTCTTTGCTCAGCGCCTGTTCCAGCGAATGCAGTACGCGGCGACGGTGATCCTCATTATTCATGTCGATGAAATCAATGATGATAATTCCGCCCAGGTTACGCAACCGTAACTGGCGAGCAATGGCCTGCGTCGCTTCAATATTAGTATTGAAGATGGTGTCGTCCAGATTGCGATGACCGACAAACGCCCCGGTATTGATGTCCACGGTGGTCATCGCTTCGGTCTGGTCGATAATCAGATAACCGCCAGACTTCAACTCAACTTTGCGTTCCAGCGCCCGCTGAATCTCGTTTTCGACGTCAAAGAGATCGAAAATCGGCTGGCGCCCCGTGTAATGCTCCAGCTTGCTGGTCATTTCCGGAATGTACTCAGAAGTGAACTCAAGTAATGCTTCGTAAGTCAGCCGTGAATCAACGCGAATGCGGTCCAGCTCGGCATCGGCAAAATCACGCAGCACACGCTGCGCCAGCGCCAGTTCACCGTACAGTTGATAACGCGTCTGTGGGCGCTTTTTACGCTCCATGACTTTGGTCCAGACACGCTTCAGATAAGCGGCATCGGAAGCTAGTTCAGCTTCGCCTACACCTTCTGCCGCGGTACGGATGATAAATCCGCCCTGCTCGTCGCAATACTCGGCGACCACTTTTTTCAGGCGTTCACGTTCGGATTCACTTTCGATACGTTGGGAAACCCCAACATGAGACGCTCCTGGCATAAACACCAGATAGCGAGATGGCAGCGTGATATCCGTGGTCAGGCGCGCGCCTTTGGTACCAAGCGGATCTTTCACCACCTGTACCATCAGATCTTGCCCCTGACGGACCAGTTCCGAGATGTCACGCACCGTAAATTGTTTTTGTTCCTCACCTGCCACACATTCGGTGTGCGGCATGATGTCAGAAGCGTGTAGAAACGCAGCTTTATCCAGCCCAATATCTACAAAAGCCGCCTGCATACCCGGAAGTACGCGACTTACACGACCCTTGTAGATATTGCCTACTATTCCGCGTCGCGCCTCACGTTCAATATGAATTTCCTGCAGAATACCGCCATCAATATACGCCACTCGTGTTTCCGAAGGCGTTACGTTTACCAACAATTCAGCCGTCATGTTTATCCCTTTTCTCACGCAGTGCGTTAAAATTACTCAATAATTCACACGTTTCAACCAGCGGTAAGCCGACTACGGCGTGATAGCTGCCATTTATCTTCCTGACAAAACAACCACCAAGCCCCTGAATACCGTATGCACCTGCTTTATCTAACGGTTCACCGCTGGCGACATAGCCCGCGATATCTTCATCTGTTAACGTTCTGAAAGTCACATCGGTCACCACCAGGCAATCGAGAATGTACTGGCTGTCGGCCATCGCCACTGCCGTCATTACCTGATGGGTCTGCCCCGATAATTTGCGCAACATCTGCACCGCATGATCGGCATCGCGCGGTTTCTCCAGTACTTCGCCGTTCAGAATCACAATGGTATCCGCCCCCAACACTGGGAGATCCTGCGCCGTTTGCGCGACGCCCGCCTGAGCTTTCTCGCGCGCCAGACGCACAACGTATTGCTGCGCGCTCTCCTGCGGAAAGCGTTGCTCCTCAATGCCCGTAACGATACGTTCGAAGGAAACGCCAAGTTGCGCAAGTAACTCCTGCCGACGCGGAGAACCGGAAGCTAAATACAGAGAAGTCATAGAAACCTTTATTGCACTGCAAACTGCTGACGAATTTTGCGCATCAGCATGAAAATCCACGGCCAGAGCACACCATTGACTACACTACTCCAGAACACTTCCGGTCTGAAAGAGACGTTGATCACTAAAAACTCTGCCCAGAAAACAATAATATCCACAACCAACGAAAGCAACATGACGACCAGCGCCTGCTGCCACAATGCCAGATTACGGAAAAGCTGGAATTTCAGCGCGACCAGATAAGCAATGATACTCATCGATAACGCCCGTACACCGAGCGTGGAGCCACTGATCAGATCCAGTATGGCACCCATCACAAAACCTGTGCCCACATTTACGCGATGGGGCAAGGCGAGGCTCCAATACAATAAGATGAGCAAAACCCAGTTAGGCCGGAAAACGATAAGATTATCCGGCCAGGGCATAATTTGCAGTAATAACGCAATGAGGAAAGAGAGCCAGATAACCCAGCGCCCCTGGCTACGATAGCTCGCCACTATTGCCCTCCTGGCGTACGCGCAGGTGGTTGAGTACCACTCTGCGGCGGCGTAGCCCTTTGTGGAGAGCGGTCAGCGGCAGTACCTGTTGCAGGTTGCTGCGGGCTTGGCTGGGTAATTCCCGTTGCCGGTTCAGGCAGTTTTGGCCCCATTGCATCTGGCGAAGGCAATACCTGCGGCATCATTTGCATCAGGCGTTCATTAGCAACACGATGCACCTCTTCCGGCGTCATCGGGTTGGCCCCGTTACGATCCGCCCCCCACAACAGAAGCAGATAACGTAAACGTTGCAGTCCCGCAGTCGGACGCGCCTGAATCACGGTATATGCGCGCTGGGTATCGAGTTTCACGGAAGAGACAACCGCCACCGGATAACCTTCCGGGAAACGGCCGCCCAGACCTGAAGTCACCAATACATCACCAACACGAATATCAGTATTCGCTGGCAGGTGCTCAAGCTGTAAATCATCAGTACAGCCATTACCCGCCGCGATAACGCGGATATCATTACGCAGCACCTGAATCGGCAGCGCATGGGTCGCGTCGCAGATCAGCAGTACGCGGCTGGTCAGTTTTGCGACCGCCACCACCTGGCCGACCACACCTTTATCGCTAATGACTGGCTGGCCTTCGTAAACACCGTTGACACTGCCTTTGTCAATAACAACCTGATCGCTGTACGGATCGTTAACAGTAGAGATAACCTGGGTCACCATCTTCTGTTCGTCCTGACGCAGCGGAGAACCCAGAAGCTCACGCAAGCGCGCGTTCTCCTGTTTATATTGTCCCAACATCAGCAGATCGCTGTTTTTCAGCAGCAACTCCTGACGTAACGCCCGGTTTTCAAGTTCTAGTTGATCACGCGAGGCCAGCGTCTGCGATACGCCATCCAGCAATTCACGAGGAGCATTGGAAATAAAGTAGAAAGGACTGACAGCGGTATCCATATAGGTACGGATTTGACTGAAAGTCCCCAGGCGGCTGTCGGCAATAATAATGCCGAGCGCCACCAGCACCGCCAGAATAAGGCGAATCTGTAGCGACGGGCCACGGCTAAAAATTGGCTTCATAAGTTATGCGTATTCTCGTATCAGACCAGGCAGGATAAACAAACGCTTCCCCTGCCTGCATCCGATTACTCTTCGCTGAACAGGTCGCCGCCGTGCATGTCGATCATTTCCAGCGCCTTGCCGCCACCGCGCGCCACACAGGTCAGCGGATCTTCAGCAACAACGACTGGAATGCCGGTTTCTTCCATTAATAAACGGTCAAGGTTACGCAGCAATGCGCCACCGCCAGTGAGCACCATTCCGCGCTCAGAGATGTCGGAAGCCAGTTCCGGCGGACACTGTTCCAGCGCAACCATCACTGCGCTAACGATGCCGGTCAGCGGCTCTTGTAGCGCTTCGAGGATTTCGTTGGAGTTCAGCGTAAAGCCGCGTGGAACACCTTCAGCCAGGTTACGACCACGAACTTCAATTTCACGCACTTCATCGCCCGGATAAGCCGAACCGATTTCGTGTTTAATACGCTCTGCTGTCGCTTCACCGATCAAGGAACCGTAGTTACGACGAACATAGTTGATAATGGCTTCGTCGAAGCGGTCACCGCCGATGCGTACAGAAGAGGAGTAAACCACGCCATTCAGCGAGATTACGGCAACTTCAGTAGTACCACCGCCGATATCAACCACCATGGAACCGGTCGCTTCAGAAACCGGCAGACCGGCGCCAATTGCCGCGGCCATCGGCTCTTCAATCAGGAACACTTCACGGGCGCCAGCGCCCTGCGCGGATTCACGAATTGCGCGGCGTTCAACCTGGGTTGCGCCAACCGGCACACAGACCAGAACGCGCGGGCTTGGGCGCATAAAGCTGTTGCTGTGCACTTGCTTAATGAAGTGCTGGAGCATTTTTTCAGTCACGAAGAAGTCAGCGATTACGCCATCTTTCATTGGGCGAATAGCAGCAATATTGCCCGGCGTACGGCCCAGCATCTGCTTCGCGTCATGACCTACTGCAGCCACGCTTTTTGGTGAACCGGCACGATCCTGACGAATGGCCACCACGGAAGGCTCATTCAATACGATGCCTTGTCCTTTTACATAAATGAGGGTATTCGCAGTACCCAAGTCAATGGACAAGTCATTGGAAAACATGCCACGAAATTTTTTCAACATACTAAGGGATAATCCTGAAAGCTGGGGCGGAAAAGAAAATCCGCTTACTTTACCAACCACACGCAGCAGCGACAAGGCGCAAAAATCATCTGCTACGGTGAAAATTAGTGCAGTTCGTTTCCTTTGTTACAAATCTCTGCCTGAGTCCAGATTAGGCTAAATGCGTCAACAGCATTCCTCGCCTGTTTGCAACTGCGTAAGGTCATTCATCTGCATATGTGCTGCAACAATCTGGCGAGCAGATAAGCACACTCCCACGAAACGCAGCGCGCGTTATTCTACGTGAAAACGGATCAAACGGCAGGTTAAACCGAGTATCTTTGTGAATATTTTTTCACGTTAGTATCAAGTGGCTGTGAGGACGCGAAAAAATCCCCCTGGCCACCCAAAACCCCGCGCTGAATCAGGGTCTGCCACTCGCTTCGCGAACGTACGCCAGTCGCGTAAACCTGGGTATTGGTCCCGGAACAGGCTTCTACCATGCTCTGAACCAACAATTGGTTTTCCGTTCGCTTCTCAATATTTCTTACCAGCCCCGGATGAAGCTTGAGTAATTCGACATTCAGTTCTTTGATCCAACTGGTACTTACCAGCGTCAATCCAGCCTGGTTAACGGCAACTCGAACCCCTAAAGCATTCACCAAACGAATGACAGGTTGCAAGCGACCGATATGTTGACCAACATCAGCCTCTGCAAGTTCAATAATTATGCGTTTTCGTTGTGATTTTTCACACTGCATCAACGTATCGCGCAGCCAACGCTGGAAACGCGGGCGGATCAACGACTCAACGGTCACCTGAATCGCCAGATTTTCTTGCGGCCAATAGCGTAACAGCGGGATGAGACGACTGATTTGCAGGCGGTCATACTCTTCCGATAAACCAAACTGCAACACCATCGGCATATATTCCGCCGAGCTTACCTCTTCATTACCATCAAAGATGCGACACATAATTTCGCGATGATGAACCTGCCCTTCCCGGGTGACCGCAGGTTTTTGATAAAGCCTGGGACCGCCACGACTCAACATTTGTTCGATTAGTGTACGCCAGCGAACGTTGCCGCGCCCTTTTTCTGGTAATGAGTCATCGTAAATCGCCCAGCTATTACCCCCCTGTAATCCCGCATTACGCGTGGCGGATTCGGCATGGTCCATCACTTGTTCTGTTTCCTGGCCGCTACGCCAGGCACAGATGCCGATATGAATCATATCTTCACGATCGAGCATTTTATTGCTCGGTAAGGTATCAACCGCTTTGATCAACTGCCCGGCAATGCTCTCCGCCTCTTTTAAAGTCCGATGCGGCAACAGCGTGGCAAAATCGCTACGGTGATAGCGCGCCAGCAGTGCACCTGGATAGCGCATCATAAATGTCGACAGCAGATTCGTCAGAGTGAAGAACTGTTCTTCGGCCTGGCTGTGTCCCCACGTGTCGCTCAACATATTGAAATCAGGTAGACGGATCATCATCACGATCCCGTGAGTCCCTACCTTCTCTTGATCTTCCAGCAATGTAGCCAACTGGTTGTCGAAAAAGAGACGGTTATTGAGGCCGGTTTTGATGTCCTGCGCGGCGTAAGAGCGAATCAGCGTATCAAGACGGCTGTGCTGTTCACGCGCATTCTGAATTTCTGAAAGCAGCATATCCAGCGCACTGCTGGTTCCTGGCGGCCATTCATAGATGGAGCCAAGCACATTCGGCCCACGCTCCCCGTTTAAGATACGCGCCGAGCGAGTTTCCAGTAGTTCTTGCCCGGCAAGTTGCCGCTGCAACCAGCGTACTGCAAGGAAGAGCATAATAATAATAAAACCAATTGCCCCAGTGAGCGGCGCGGTGGTCATCAGCGAGTGAAAATAGTTTCCCATCGGGTCCTGATAAACCAGATGTAGCGACATTCCTGGATGTTTAACTAACGGAACGGTCAGTTCGCGAAACAGATCGCTGGTGCCAACAGGACGGTAACTCCCCTGGCGGGAAAGGGTATAAACCTGTTTGTTATTGTGTAACAGGTCCACGCGAACGATATCTGCTGACATCATCAGTTCACTGATTTGTGGCCTCAGCGAGCTGAAATCAGACGACACCAGATGCGTATCGATCGCCGTCGCCACCGCCTGAACGCGATGGCTAAACTTATACTGAATCGCGTTATAGAAACTTAACGAGCAGCCCATCAAAGTCACAAAGATCGTTAACCCGGTGAGCAGCGTGACAAAGGCCGAAAATTTCGTCGTTAATCTCATCCTTGTGTTAACTCCGATAGTGAGGAAGCGGGCATACTAGCAAATCAGATTTATCTCGCAATTTATTGCGCTTCATCGACTTTGCTTTTCAATTAGCGAGTATAGTCTTCAGAAATTATTTTCCAATCCATCATGCACATGAGGACTTCTTATGCAGGCGTTACTTTTAGAACAGCAGGACGGCAAAACCCTCGCATCTGTACAGACTCTGGACGCAAGTCGCCTGCCGGAAGGCGATGTGACGGTCGATGTCCACTGGTCGAGCCTGAATTATAAAGATGCGCTGGCAATAACCGGTAAAGGAAAAATAATCCGCAATTTTCCGATGATTCCTGGCATCGACTTCGCCGGAACCGTACGCGACAGTGAAGATCCTCGTTTTCATGCTGGTCAAGAAGTGTTACTCACGGGCTGGGGTGTTGGTGAAAATCATTGGGGCGGGCTGGCAGAACAAGCGCGCGTAAAAGGCGACTGGTTGGTTGCCATGCCGCAAGGTCTGGACGCGCGTAAAACAATGATTATTGGTACTGCTGGGTTTACCGCCATGCTGTGCGTGCTGGCACTGGAAGATGCCGGTATTCGTCCAGAAGATGGCGAGATTGTGGTGACGGGCGCCAGCGGCGGCGTTGGTAGTACTGCCGTGGCGCTGTTGCATAAGTTAGGTTATCAGGTGGTTGCTGTTTCCGGTCGCGAAAGTACCCATGAATATCTGAAAAGTTTAGGTGCCAGCCGAATTCTGCCGCGTGATGAATTTGCTGAATCCCGTCCACTGGAAAAACAGCTTTGGGCCGGGGCGATTGACACTGTGGGCGACAAAGTGCTGGCGAAAGTGCTGGCGCAAATGAACTACGGCGGCTGTGTGGTAGCCTGTGGTCTGGCGGGTGGTTTTACCCTGCCAACCACCGTCATGCCGTTTATTCTGCGTAACGTTCGCCTGCAGGGCGTGGATTCGGTGATGACGCCACCAGCACGCCGCGCACAAGCCTGGCAGCGTCTGGTTGCCGATTTACCGGAATCATTCTATACCCAGGCGGCAAAAGAGATTTCACTGGCTGACGCACCAAAATTTGCCGAGGCCATTATTAACAATCAGATCCAGGGCCGTACGCTGGTAAAAATTAACTAAGCGTTAGCATAAAATAATTTACATATCGTTAACGAATTTTAGCAGCACTTTGACATTCTCCCTGCCATAGTAATCATGAGCATACCGGGAGTCTGTTATGAAAAAAATTCGTCAACTTACAGAAGCCGATGTCACTGCCGAATCGGCTTTTTTTATGCAACGGCGCCAGATCCTGAAAGCATTAGGCATCAGCGCCGCCGCCCTCTCTATACCAAATGCCGCCCACGCGGATTTACTTGGCTGGTTCAAAGGGAACGATCGCCCGCCCGCGCCTGCCGGAAAACCCCTGGAGTTCAGCAAGCCTGCTGCCTGGCAAAATAACCTGCCACTGACACCGGAAGATAAAGTTTCCGGCTACAACAATTTCTATGAATTTGGGTTGGATAAAGCAGATCCCGCCGCGAATGCTGGCAGCCTGAAAACCGATCCGTGGACGTTGAAAATCAGTGGTGAAGTCAGTAAACCGTTAACCCTCGACCACGATGCGCTAACCCGTCGATTCCCGTTAGAAGAGCGGATTTACCGGATGCGCTGCGTGGAAGCGTGGTCGATGGTGGTGCCGTGGATTGGTTTTCCGCTGCATAAACTGCTGGCGCTGGCAGAGCCGACCAGCAACGCGAAGTACGTCGCTTTCGAAACAATTTATGCACCGGAACAAATGCCCGGCCAGCAGGACAGGTTTATCGGCGGCGGTCTGAAATATCCCTATGTAGAAGGATTACGTCTCGACGAAGCAATGCATCCGCTCACACTGATGACCGTCGGCGTCTACGGCAAGGCGCTACCGCCGCAAAATGGCGCGCCAATACGCCTGATTGTGCCATGGAAATATGGCTTTAAAGGCATCAAGTCGATAGTGAGCATTAAGCTGACCCGGGAACGCCCACCAACCACCTGGAATCTTTCGGCCCCCAACGAATACGGCTTTTACGCCAACGTTAATCCGCATGTTGATCACCCTCGCTGGTCGCAGGCCACTGAGCGATTTATCGGTTCAGGTGGCATCCTGGATGTGCAACGCCAGCCGACACTGCTATTTAACGGCTACGCCGATGAAGTCGCGTCACTTTATCGCGGACTGGATCTACGGGAGAACTTCTAAGTGCGTTTGACTGCAAAACAGGTTACCTGGCTGAAATTTTGCCTGCATCTTGCCGGATTTTTGCCGTTTGTCTGGCTGGTTTGGGCAATCAATCATGGCGGGCTAAGTGCCGACCCGGTGAAAGATATTCAGCATTTTACCGGTCGGACTGCGCTGAAATTTTTATTGGCGACGTTGTTAATTACCCCGCTGGCGCGCTACGCTAAGCAGCCATTATTGATACGCACCCGCCGCCTGTTAGGTTTATGGTGTTTCACCTGGGCGACGCTGCACTTAACCAGTTATGCATTACTGGAACTTGGCGTGAACAACCTGGCGCTATTCGGTCAGGAATTAATCACCCGACCTTATTTAACCCTGGGTATTATCAGTTGGTTGATTTTGCTTGCTTTAGCATTCACGTCTACACAAGCGATGCAGCGAAAACTAGGCAAACACTGGCAACAGTTGCATAACTTCGTCTATCTTGTCGCGATCCTGGCCCCCATACATTATCTGTGGTCAGTGAAGGTTATCTCACCGCAGCCGCTCATCTACGCCGGGCTGGCATTATTGCTTTTAGCCTTACGTTATAAGAAGTTCCGTCAATGGTGGCGTTAATTTCGTGAACTGTGCGGCTTATTGCAAATTACGCGACGTTGAAAGTTATTTACATGTTAGCTGTTGATTATCTTCCCTGATAAGACCAGTATTTAGCTGCCATTTGCTACGAAATCGTTATAATGTGCGACCTCGTTCTCCCTGAGGCAGCTTTTAAACTGCTGAAAAGGTGACAATGGCGCAACGAAGGTATATTTTGTTTTTTGCCGGAGGATAGCAGCAAATCGCTGCACAATGTCCGTCAAGTCTCACATTGACACTCTGGGGCAAAATAGACCGGCGTCCCGGCCTGCTGGAATTTACCGCTATGCATACAGCTGTCGGGGCATACGCTTTACAGACGGCGGTGAAACGCCTGTCACAATCACACTAAACAAAGAGTACGGAACCCACTCATGGATATTCGTAAGATTAAAAAACTGATCGAGCTGGTTGAAGAATCAGGCATCTCTGAACTGGAAATTTCTGAAGGCGAAGAGTCAGTACGCATCAGCCGTGCAGCACCTGCCGCAAGTTTCCCGATGATGCAACAAGCTTACGCTGCACCAATGATGCAGCAGCCAGCTCAATCTAACGCAGCCGCTCCGGCGACCGTTCCTTCCATGGAAGCGCCAGCAGCAGCGGAAATCAGTGGTCACATCGTACGTTCCCCAATGGTTGGTACTTTCTACCGCACCCCAAGCCCGGACGCGAAAGCGTTCATCGAAGTGGGTCAGAAAGTGAACGTGGGCGATACCCTGTGCATCGTTGAAGCCATGAAAATGATGAACCAGATCGAAGCAGACAAATCCGGTACTGTGAAAGCAATTCTGGTCGAAAGTGGACAACCGGTAGAATTTGACGAGCCGCTGGTCGTCATCGAGTAACGAGGCGAACATGCTGGATAAAATTGTTATTGCCAACCGCGGCGAGATTGCATTGCGTATTCTTCGTGCCTGTAAAGAACTGGGCATCAAGACTGTCGCTGTGCACTCCAGCGCGGATCGCGATCTAAAACACGTATTACTGGCAGATGAAACGGTCTGTATCGGTCCTGCTCCGTCAGTAAAAAGCTATCTGAATATCCCGGCAATCATCAGCGCCGCTGAAATCACCGGCGCAGTAGCAATCCATCCGGGTTACGGCTTCCTTTCCGAGAACGCCAACTTTGCCGAGCAGGTTGAACGCTCCGGCTTTATCTTCATCGGCCCGAAAGCAGAAACCATTCGCCTGATGGGCGACAAAGTATCCGCAATCGCCGCGATGAAAAAAGCAGGCGTCCCTTGCGTACCAGGTTCTGACGGCCCGCTGGGCGACGATATGGATAAAAACCGCGCCATTGCTAAACGCATTGGTTATCCGGTAATTATCAAAGCCTCCGGCGGCGGCGGCGGTCGTGGTATGCGCGTAGTGCGCGGCGATGCTGAACTAGCGCAATCTATCTCCATGACTCGTGCGGAAGCGAAAGCTGCTTTCAGCAACGATATGGTTTACATGGAGAAATACCTGGAAAATCCTCGCCACGTCGAGATTCAGGTGCTGGCTGACGGTCAGGGCAACGCTATCTATCTGGCGGAACGTGACTGCTCCATGCAGCGCCGCCACCAGAAAGTGGTCGAAGAAGCGCCAGCACCGGGCATTACCCCGGAACTGCGTCGCTACATCGGCGAACGTTGTGCTAAAGCGTGTGTTGATATCGGCTATCGCGGTGCAGGTACATTCGAGTTCCTGTTCGAAAACGGCGAGTTCTATTTCATCGAAATGAACACCCGTATTCAGGTAGAACACCCGGTTACTGAAATGATCACTGGCGTTGACCTGATCAAAGAACAGCTGCGTATCGCTGCCGGTCAGCCGCTGTCTATCAAGCAAGAAGAAGTTCACGTTCGCGGCCATGCGGTAGAGTGCCGTATCAACGCCGAAGATCCGAACACCTTCCTGCCAAGCCCGGGCAAAATCACCCGTTTCCACGCACCAGGCGGTTTTGGCGTACGTTGGGAGTCTCATATCTACGCGGGCTACACCGTGCCGCCGTACTATGACTCAATGATCGGTAAGCTGATTTGCTACGGTGAGAACCGTGACGTGGCAATTGCACGCATGAAGAATGCGCTGCAGGAGCTGATCATCGACGGTATCAAAACCAACGTTGATCTGCAGATCCGCATCATGAACGACGAGAACTTCCAGCATGGTGGCACTAACATCCACTATCTGGAGAAAAAACTCGGTCTTCAGGAAAAATAAGACTGCAAAAGCGTCAAAAGGCCGGATTTTCCGGCCTTTTTTATTACTGGGGATCGACAACCCCCATAAGGTACAATCCCCGCTTTCTTCACCCATCAGGGACAAAAAATGGACACTCGTTTTGTTCAGGCCCATAAAGAGGCGCGCTGGGCGCTGGGGCTGACCCTTTTGTATCTGGCGGTATGGTTAGTAGCCGCTTACTTACCTGGCGTTGCCCCCGGTTTTACCGGCTTTCCGCGCTGGTTTGAGATGGCCTGCATCCTGACGCCGCTGCTGTTTATTGGACTGTGCTGGGCGATGGTGAAATTTATCTATCGCGATATCCCGTTGGAGGATGACGATGCAGCTTGAAGTGATTCTACCGCTGGTCGCCTATCTGGTGGTGGTGTTCGGTATCTCTGTTTATGCGATGCGTAAACGGAGCACCGGCACCTTCCTCAATGAGTATTTCCTCGGCAGCCGTTCCATGGGCGGTATTGTGCTGGCGATGACGCTCACCGCGACCTATATCAGTGCCAGTTCGTTTATCGGCGGGCCAGGCGCTGCTTATAAATACGGCCTGGGTTGGGTATTGCTGGCGATGATTCAGCTGCCTGCAGTCTGGCTTTCGCTCGGTATACTCGGCAAGAAGTTCGCGATTCTTGCGCGCCGCTACAATGCGGTGACGCTGAACGATATGCTGTTTGCCCGCTACCAGAGTCGTCTTCTGGTGTGGCTGGCGAGTTTGAGTTTGCTGGTTGCGTTCGTTGGTGCGATGACCGTGCAGTTTATCGGCGGTGCGCGTCTGCTGGAAACCGCGGCGGGTATTCCTTATGAAACCGGGCTGCTGATTTTCGGTATCAGTATTGCGTTATATACCGCCTTTGGCGGCTTTCGCGCCAGTGTGCTGAACGACACCATGCAAGGTCTGGTGATGCTGGTTGGCACCATTGTGCTGCTGGTCGGCGTGGTACATGCCGCTGGCGGCTTAAGCAACGCGGTAGAGACGCTGCAAACCATCGATCCACAGCTGGTTACGCCACAAGGTGCTGACGATATTCTGTCACCTGCCTTTATGACATCGTTCTGGGTACTGGTGTGCTTTGGCGTTATTGGCCTGCCGCATACTGCGGTGCGCTGTATCTCTTATAAAGACAGCAAAGCAGTGCATCGGGGGATCATCATCGGAACGATTGTAGTCGCAATCCTGATGTTCGGTATGCACCTGGCCGGAGCGTTAGGTCGGGCGGTGATCCCCGATCTCACCGTACCGGATCTGGTGATCCCGACGTTAATGGTAAAAGTGCTGCCACCGTTTGCTGCCGGGATCTTCCTGGCTGCACCGATGGCCGCGATCATGTCGACGATCAACGCCCAGTTGCTGCAAAGTTCCGCTACGATCATTAAAGATCTCTATCTGAATATCCGTCCGGATCAAATGCAAAACGAGACGCGTCTGAAGCGGATGTCGGCGGTGATTACGTTGATTCTCGGCGCGTTGCTGCTGCTTGCCGCCTGGAAGCCGCCAGAAATGATCATCTGGCTGAATTTGCTGGCCTTCGGTGGGCTGGAAGCCGTTTTCCTATGGCCGCTGGTGCTGGGTCTTTACTGGGAACGCGCCAACGCCAAAGGTGCGCTAAGTGCGATGATCGTTGGCGGCGTGCTGTATGCCGTGCTCGCGACCCTGAATATTCAGTACCTGGGCTTCCACCCTATCGTGCCCTCGTTACTGCTAAGTTTGCTGGCTTTCCTGGTCGGAAACCGTTTCGGTACTTCCGTCTCGCAAGCTACCGTTTTGACTACTGATAAATAAAGAGTTTTGCCATGCCTTGGATCCAACTGAAACTGAACACCACCGGCGCGAACGCTGAAGATCTTAGCGATGCGCTGATGGAAGCGGGTGCCGTGTCCATTACTTTTCAGGATACCCACGATACGCCGGTGTTTGAGCCGCTGCCGGGCGAAACGCGCCTGTGGGGCGACACCGATGTGATTGGTCTGTTCGATGCTGAAACCGACATGAATGAAGTCGTGGCGATTCTGGAGGATCATCCGCTGCTCGGCGCAGGCTTCGCGCACAAAATCGAACAACTGGAAGATAAAGACTGGGAGCGCGAATGGATGGATAATTTCCACCCAATGCGCTTTGGCGAACGTCTGTGGATCTGCCCAAGCTGGCGTGATGTGCCAGACGAAAACGCCGTCAACGTGATGTTAGACCCGGGCCTGGCGTTTGGTACGGGGACTCATCCAACCACCTCTCTGTGCCTGCAATGGCTCGACAGCCTCGATTTAACCGGTAAAACGGTCATCGATTTTGGCTGTGGATCCGGCATTCTGGCAATCGCAGCGCTGAAACTGGGCGCAGCAAAAGCCATTGGTATTGATATCGATCCGCAGGCCATTCAGGCCAGCCGTGACAACGCCGAACGTAATGGCGTTTCTGACCGTCTGGAACTCTACTTACCCAAAGATCAGCCTGAAGCGATGAAAGCCGACGTGGTGGTCGCTAACATCCTCGCAGGCCCGTTACGTGAACTGGCACCGTTAATCAGCGTCCTGCCGGTTTCAGGCGGCTTGCTGGGCCTTTCCGGTATTCTGGCAAGCCAGGCGGAGAGCGTTTGTGAAGCTTATGCCGACAGCTTCGTTCTGGACCCGGTCGTGGAAAAAGAAGAGTGGTGTCGCATTACTGGTCGTAAGAATTAACCGCCAGAATGCGGCATAGTGATGTAGAGAGAAGTGCGAGCAACGTCACAAAAGGCACGTAATTTTGCTGATTATTTAGGCAAATTTGCGTGCCAAAATTTTCATTCATAAAGAAAAATTGAGAACTTACTCAAATTTCTTTGAGTGCGAATTTTAATCACTTATTTCTAATGTGATGATTTTTATGATTAATTATTCCGCCGAGTTCATTTTAAATGCAATTCTTTGATCCATCTCAGAGGATTGGTCAAAGTTTGGCCTTTCATCTCGTGCAAAAAATGCGTAATATACGCCGCCTTGCAGTCACAGTATGGTCATTTCTTAACTCATGCGCATCGGACAATATCAGCTCAGAAATCGCCTGATCGCAGCGCCCATGGCTGGCATTACAGACAGACCTTTTCGGACGTTGTGCTACGAGATGGGAGCCGGATTGACAGTATCCGAGATGATGTCTTCTAACCCTCAGGTTTGGGAAAGCGACAAATCTCGTTTACGGATGGTGCACATTGATGAACCCGGTATTCGCACCGTGCAAATTGCCGGTAGCGATCCGAAAGAAATGGCAGATGCAGCACGTATTAACGTGGAAAGCGGTGCCCAGATTATTGATATCAATATGGGTTGCCCGGCTAAAAAAGTGAATCGCAAGCTTGCAGGTTCAGCCCTCTTGCAGTACCCGGATGTCGTTAAATCGATCCTTACCGAGGTCGTTAATGCAGTGGACGTTCCTGTTACCCTGAAGATTCGCACAGGCTGGGCGCCGGAACACCGTAACTGCGAAGAGATTGCCCAACTGGCTGAAGACTGTGGCATTCAGGCTCTGACCATTCATGGCCGTACACGCGCCTGTTTGTTCAATGGAGAAGCTGAATACGACAGTATTCGGGCAGTTAAGCAGAAAGTTTCCATTCCGGTTATCGCGAATGGCGACATTACTGACCCGCTTAAAGCCAGAGCTGTGCTCGACTATACAGGGGCGGATGCTCTGATGATAGGCCGCGCAGCTCAGGGAAGACCCTGGATCTTTCGGGAAATCCAGCATTATCTGGACACTGGGGAGTTGCTGCCCCCGCTGCCTTTGGCAGAGGTTAAGCGCTTGCTTTGCGCGCACGTTCGGGAACTGCATGACTTTTATGGTCCGGCAAAAGGGTACCGAATTGCACGTAAACACGTTTCCTGGTATCTCCAGGAACACGCTCCAAATGACCAGTTTCGGCGCACATTCAACGCCATTGAGGATGCCAGCGAACAGCTGGAGGCGTTGGAGGCATACTTCGAAAATTTTGCGTAAACAGAAATAAAGAGCTGACAGAACTATGTTCGAACAACGCGTAAATTCTGACGTACTGACCGTTTCTACCGTTAACTCTCAGGATCAGGTAACCCAAAAACCCCTGCGTGACTCGGTTAAACAGGCACTGAAGAACTATTTTGCTCAACTGAACGGTCAGGATGTTAATGACCTCTATGAGCTGGTACTGGCTGAAGTAGAACAGCCCCTGTTGGACATGGTGATGCAATACACCCGTGGTAACCAGACCCGTGCTGCGCTGATGATGGGCATCAACCGTGGTACGCTGCGTAAAAAATTGAAAAAGTACGGCATGAACTAATTCAGGTTAGCTAATTGCTTGATTAAAAGGCGCTACTCGGCATGGGGAAGCGCCTTTTTTATAGGTGTCGCAAAGGGAGTGACCATGAGAACAGGATGTGAACCCACCAGGTTTGGCGACAATACAAAGACCATTATCCACGGTGATGCATTAGCTGAACTTAAAAAGATACCCGCAGAAAGTGTCGATCTAATCTTTGCTGACCCGCCTTATAACATCGGTAAAAATTTCGATGGCCTGATCGAAGCGTGGAAAGAAGATCTGTTTATTAACTGGCTATTTGAAGTGATTACAGAGTGCCACCGCGTTCTGAAAAAACAGGGCAGCATGTACATCATGAACAGCACGGAAAACATGCCCTTTATTGACCTCCAGTGCCGCCAACTTTTTACTATCAAAAGTCGCATCGTCTGGTCGTATGACAGCTCCGGCGTTCAGGCAAAAAAATATTACGGCTCCATGTATGAACCCATCCTGATGATGGTGAAAGACGCAAAGAACTACACATTTAACAGCGATGCTATTCTGGTAGAAGCCAAAACCGGAGCACAGCGTGCATTAATCGACTATCGCAAAAATCCCCCACAACCTTACAATCATCAAAAAGTGCCAGGTAACGTCTGGGATTTTCCACGCGTACGTTATTTGATGGATGAATATGAAAACCATCCGACGCAAAAGCCTGAAGCTTTACTGAAGCGCATTATTCTCGCCTCTTCTAACCCTGGCGATGTCGTTCTCGATCCGTTTGCTGGTAGCTTCACCACCGGTGCCGTCGCCATCGCGACTGGGCGAAAATTCATTGGTATTGAGATTAACAGCGAGTACATCAAGATGGGGCTACGCCGACTGGAAGTCGCGTCACATTACTCCATGGAAGAGCTGGCGAAAGTGAAAAAAAGAAAGACCGGCAACCTGTCAAAACGAAGCCGGATCAGCGAAGTTGACCCCGATCTCATTGCAAAGTAAAGGAAGTGTAAGCCTGGTTTTCAGATTATTCATTTCGTGTATATTTCCTGCCAGACTTGGTTAAACATGCACAGGCTCAGGTAATGATTCGCAAGTATTGGTGGCTCGTCGTTTTCGCTGTCTCCGTTTTTCTGTTTGATACCTTACTGATGCAGTGGATTGAACTACTGGCAACAGACACAGACAAATGTCGCAATATGAACTCGGTTAATCCGCTAAAACTGGTTAACTGTGACGAACTGGATTTTCACAATAGAATGTAACTTTATACGATACCTAATTCATTTGTTTTATGAATTAATTTCGTTATGTTTTCATCTGGTATAAACATTCTTAATACATTATCGACTAATGCGGGTGCTTGTTTATAAAGATCGTAACCCGCTATATTCATTAACCAGTTTTTAACAATACCGCTGAAGGCGCCATCAATAATAATCATTACGACGTCTAAGTCGAGGCTTTTAGCTATATCCCCCTGTTGCTGACATGCTTGTAATACTTCACGCAGAATCTGTGGATTAAAGCCCATCTTTTCACGTATTACTGCCTCGGCCAGCATTTCATCACTAAATTCACACTTGTGATATAAGATTTGTAGTAATGCCTGCTGGCGGGGAATTTCGGCAATATATTGCAATCCAACAATCAGTTTTTCACGCAATTGCAGGAAAGGATCATGTTCTAACCCTTCCGTTAAACGTTCCTGGATTAACTCACGCAATGAAGGCTGTTGCAGCCACATCTCGTTAAACAGTTGAGCCTTGTTTTCGAAGTGCCAGTAGATTGCGCCACGCGTGACGTTGGCGGCGTCGGCGATGTCATTGAACGTCGTCTTGCTTACGCCATACTGCGCAAACTGGGCGATGGCGGTTTCAATCAGTTCTTGCCTGGTCTTCAGGGCTTCAGCTTTGGTTCTTTTTGCCATGATTAATCATTCAGGGAATAAATATATTCGACATAAGGGGAAACAACGAGAAGTAATGTATCACCTAATTTTTATTTATACGAGAAACCAATTCCCGTCTGCTATCAATCGTCAAATAATCAAAGTCTATTGTTTGACGATAATATATTTACTTAATAAATGTATATTTCACTTTGCGTTAAAATGCTTCCATTCTTTTCAACTCACATCAAATGAGAACATTAGAATATTAATCTATTTTTGTGTTTACGTGCCTTGAATAGCGACTATTCATAACTATTCCTTACATCGCCGGACGATAATTTGTAGGATAGCGAACTGTATTTTTATTTCTGCGAGTTAACGCGTTGCCTTTTTCTGGCTAATAACGCGCTTTTGGTTTTTTGAGGAATAGTAATGACGAAACATGCCAGGTTTTTCCTCCTGCCCTCCTTTATCATGATCTCCGCAGCGTTAATTGCGGGTTGTAACGATAAGGGAGAAGAGAAAGCTCACGTCGGTGAACCGCAGGTTACCGTTCATATTGTGAATACTGCCCCGTTAGAAGTTAAAACTGAATTACCAGGCCGTACTAATGCTTTCCGTATTGCCGAGGTTCGCCCACAGGTTAGCGGGATAGTGCTGAATCGTAATTTCACTGAAGGCAGCGATGTGCAAGCTGGCCAGTCCCTGTACCAGATCGATCCAGCCACTTATCAGGCAAGTTATGACAGCGCGAAAGGCGACCTGGCGAAAAGCGAAGCTGCCGCATCCATCGCGCATTTGACGGTAAAACGTTATGTTCCGCTTGTGGGTACGAAATACATCAGCCAGCAGGAGTACGATCAGGCGATTGCTGATGCTCGTCAGGCCGATGCTACCGTCATAGCCGCAAAAGCCACGGTCGAAAGCGCCCGCATCAATCTCGCTTATACCAAAGTGACTGCGCCAATTAGCGGGCGTATCGGCAAATCTTCGGTGACCGAAGGTGCTCTCGTCACTAACGGGCAAACGACCGAACTGGCGACTGTCCAGCAACTCGATCCTATCTATGTCGATGTGACCCAATCCAGCAACGACTTCATGAGACTCAAGCAGTCCGTAGAGCAAGGTAGTTTGCATAAGGAAAACGCCGCCAGCAACGTAGAGCTGGTCATGGAAAACGGTCAAACCTATCCCCTGAAAGGCACGCTGCAATTCTCTGATGTAACCGTTGATGAAAGCACCGGCTCCATTACCCTGCGCGCGGTTTTCCCTAACCCGCAACACACGCTTCTGCCAGGTATGTTTGTGCGCGCACGGATTGATGAAGGTGTACAACCTGACGCCATTCTTATCCCGCAACAGGGAGTTAGCCGCACGCCGCGTGGTGACGCTACCGTCATGATTGTTAATGATAAAAGCCAGGTTGAGGCACGTCCTGTTGTCGCCAGCCAGGCCATTGGCGATAAATGGCTGATTAGCGAAGGACTAAAAGCGGGTGATCAGGTCATTGTCAGCGGCCTGCAAAAAGCACGCCCGGGAGAGCAGGTTAAAGCCACTACCGATACCCCCGCAGATACTGCGTCGAAGTAAGGCAATCTGATATGGCAAACTTTTTTATTCGACGACCAATATTTGCATGGGTGCTGGCCATTATTCTGATGATGGCGGGCGTACTGGCGATCCTACAATTGCCCGTCGCCCAGTATCCAACCATTGCCCCGCCTGCTGTTTCTGTGTCGGCAAACTATCCAGGCGCTGATGCGCAAACCGTGCAGGATACGGTGACACAGGTTATCGAACAGAATATGAACGGCATCGATAATCTGATGTATATGTCCTCCACCAGCGATTCAGCCGGTAGCGTGACAATTACTCTCACCTTCCAGTCCGGGACCGATCCAGACATCGCGCAAGTGCAGGTACAAAACAAACTTCAACTCGCCACACCGCTACTGCCGCAGGAAGTCCAGCAACAGGGGATAAGTGTCGAGAAATCAAGTAGCAGCTTTTTGATGGTGGCTGGTTTTGTTTCTGATAACCCAAGTACCACGCAAGACGATATTTCCGACTACATCGCCTCTAACGTCAAAGATACCATTAGCCGTCTGAACGGCGTTGGCGACGTACAACTGTTCGGTGCTCAGTACGCTATGCGTATCTGGCTCGATGCCGATCTGCTGAACAAATATAAACTCACATCGGTTGATGTTATTAACCAGTTGAAAGTACAGAACGACCAGATTGCGGCCGGTCAGTTAGGCGGCACGCCGGCATTACCAGGACAGCAGCTAAACGCGTCGATTATTGCCCAGACACGGTTAAAAGATCCGGAAGAGTTCGGCAAAGTCACCCTGCGCGTGAACAGCGACGGTTCGGTAGTGCGGCTGAAAGATGTCGCACGGATTGAACTCGGTGGTGAAAACTATAACGTTATCGCCCGTATCAACGGCAAACCCGCGGCTGGCCTCGGTATTAAACTGGCAACGGGAGCTAACGCACTTGATACCGCAAAAGCCATCAAGGCCAAACTGGCAGAATTGCAGCCGTTCTTCCCACAGGGAATGAAGGTTCTTTACCCTTATGACACCACGCCTTTCGTCCAGCTTTCTATCCAGGAAGTGGTGAAAACGCTGTTCGAAGCCATTATCCTGGTATTCCTGGTGATGTATCTGTTCTTGCAGAACATGCGGGCGACATTGATACCCACCATTGCTGTACCTGTCGTGTTGTTAGGGACGTTTGCCATACTCGCCGCTTTTGGTTACTCCATCAATACGCTAACGATGTTCGGGATGGTACTTGCCATCGGGCTTCTTGTTGATGATGCGATAGTCGTTGTAGAGAACGTCGAGCGCGTAATGATGGAGGATAAACTCCCCCCCAGAGAAGCGACGGAAAAATCGATGTCGCAAATCCAGGGTGCGCTGGTAGGTATCGCGATGGTACTGTCGGCGGTGTTTATTCCGATGGCATTCTTCGGTGGCTCAACAGGGGCAATTTATCGACAGTTCTCTATCACTATTGTTTCAGCAATGGCGCTTTCAGTACTGGTTGCGCTGATTCTCACCCCCGCGTTATGTGCAACATTGCTGAAACCAGTCTCTGCCGAGCATCACGAAAATAAGGGTGGTTTCTTCGGCTGGTTTAACACCACTTTCGATCATAGCGTTAATCACTACACCAATAGCGTTGGCAAAATCCTCGGTTCCACAGGGCGATATTTACTGATCTATGCGCTGATTGTCGCCGGAATGGTAGTGCTGTTTTTACGCCTCCCTTCTTCTTTCTTGCCGGAAGAAGATCAGGGTGTCTTCCTGACCATGATCCAACTGCCCGCTGGTGCGACGCAAGAGCGGACACAAAAAGTACTGGATGAAGTGACGGATTACTATCTGAAGAACGAGAAGGCGAACGTTGAAAGTGTCTTTACAGTCAATGGATTTAGCTTCAGCGGTCAGGCGCAAAACGCCGGGATGGCCTTTGTCAGCCTTAAACCGTGGGAAGAGCGCAGTGGCGAAGAAAATAGCGCGGAAGCGGTAATCCAACGTGCCAAAATGGAACTGAGTAAAATCCGCGACGGTTTTGTCATTCCATTCAATATGCCAGCCATTGTTGAACTGGGTACGGCAACAGGTTTCGACTTTGAGTTAATCGATCAGGCGGGTCTTGGTCACGATGCCTTAACCCATGCCCGCAACCAATTGCTTGGCATGGCGGCGCAACATCCTGAAAGTTTAGTCAGTGTGCGCCCCAATGGCCTGGAAGATACTGCGCAGTTCAAACTTGAAGTTGACCAGGAAAAAGCACAGGCATTAGGCGTTTCGCTTTCTGACATTAATCAGACCATTTCTACGGCGTTAGGCGGGACGTATGTCAACGACTTCATCGACCGTGGCCGCGTGAAAAAAGTATATGTTCAGGCGGATGCCAAATTCCGTATGCTGCCAGAAGATGTCGATAAACTTTATGTCCGCAGTGCCAACGGCGAAATGGTGCCATTCTCCACCTTTACCACTTCACATTGGGTATATGGTTCTCCGCGTCTGGAACGCTACAACGGTCTACCTTCTATGGAGATTCAGGGGGAGGCCGCGCCAGGCACCAGTTCCGGCGATGCGATGTCGCTAATGGAAAGCCTCGCCTCACAACTACCTAACGGAATCGGTTATGACTGGACGGGTATGTCGTATCAGGAACGCTTGTCAGGCAACCAGGCCCCTGCTCTGGTAGCCATTTCATTCGTGGTCGTTTTCCTGTGCCTTGCAGCGCTCTATGAAAGCTGGTCAATTCCTGTCTCGGTTATGTTGGTCGTGCCGTTAGGGATTGTCGGCGTGCTGCTGGCGGCGACACTCTTTAATCAAAAAAATGACGTTTATTTTATGGTGGGCTTGTTAACGACAATTGGCTTATCAGCTAAAAACGCTATTTTGATTGTTGAGTTCGCCAAAGACCTGATGGAGAAAGAGGGGAAAGGTGTTATTGAAGCAACGCTGATGGCCGTACGTATGCGTCTTCGTCCTATTCTGATGACATCACTCGCCTTTATTCTCGGCGTATTGCCGCTGGCTATCAGTAATGGTGCGGGAAGCGGCGCGCAGAACGCGGTAGGGATTGGAGTCATGGGCGGCATGATTTCCGCAACATTACTGGCAATCTTCTTCGTCCCTGTGTTCTTTGTGGTGATCCGCCGTTGCTTTAAAGGGTAAATTTAAAACACAAAGGCGTCTTCGGACGCCTTTTTAATTTGCAGTTAAAACTATAAAAATTAATGAGTTAATGATTCACTAACTTTTGAATTGAGTGCATTCATTCTTTCTCCCTTCATTATTTTTACAATTAACATAATTTGTCATTATTCATCTCGCAAGAATTATAACTCCCGGTGATAAAATGGAATTCAGCACGTTAATAAGAAAGTTAGCTTATTAAGCGGTAGCGTTATTACTGAGGTAACACCATGAAAAGATTAATTCCTGTCGCATTGCTCACCGCATTGCTGGCGGGCTGCGCTCACGATTCACCCTGCGTTCCGGTTTACGACGATCAGGGCCGTCTGGTTCACACCAATACCTGTATGAAAGGTACGACTCAGGATAACTGGGAAACTGCCGGGGCTATTGCTGGCGGGGCAGCGGCTGTTGCTGGCCTGACGATGGGGATCATCGCTCTGTCGAAATAACTGAACAGGGCGCGGAGTTCCGCGCTCTGTTTAACGGTACAGAATCTCACCGTAAGATAAAATACAACTATATTCGGCTATCTTATTCCCTTTTAATTTAGCATTTTATTTCGAACCGTCGAAATAACACATCCATTAGTTTTTACCCTCATTTAAAACACATGCTCACGCTAACAATCATTATCCTGCTTAGTAAAATGCGAATAAATATTTTGCGCTAAAATGTGGCGTATGTTTCATTTTCGCACCATTGCGGGGCGATGTTTTTATTATTTCCTGTCTACACTCAGCTTATTGCGACACGGAATCGTGCGCAAAAACTGGCACTACTTTTGCTTATAAAAGGATGGCCACAGACAGGTAAAAGACGTTTCCCAAACGTCCTATAACGATAATTTTCGCCTCACAGGAAGCATTATGAAAAAGATGATGATAGCCACACTGGCTGCCGCCAGCGTGCTGCTTGCCGTTGCAAATCAGGCGCATGCTGGCGCGACACTTGATGCCGTAAAGAATAAAGGGTTTGTGCAATGCGGGATCAGTGACGGATTACCTGGGTTCTCTTATGCCGATGCAGACGGTAAGTTTTCAGGTATTGATGTAGATGTTTGTCGTGGTGTTGCCGCTGCTGTATTTGGCGACGACACGAAAGTGAAATATACCCCACTCACAGCAAAAGAACGCTTCACCGCTTTACAGTCAGGAGAAGTGGATTTGCTCTCCCGTAATACGACCTGGACTTCATCCCGCGACGCAGGAATGGGAATGGTATTTACTGGCGTCACTTATTACGACGGCATTGGCTTCCTGACGCACGATAAAGCGGGATTAAAAAGCGCGAAAGAACTGGATGGCGCAACCGTCTGTATTCAGGCGGGGACTGATACCGAACTCAACGTTGCCGATTACTTCAAGGCAAACAATATGAAGTACACGCCAGTAACCTTCGATCGCTCAGACGAATCAGCGAAGGCTCTGGAATCTGGCCGCTGCGATACGCTGGCCTCGGATCAGTCGCAACTGTATGCCCTGCGGATCAAATTAAGTAATCCTGCCGAATGGATTGTCCTGCCAGAAGTTATCTCTAAAGAACCGCTTGGCCCGGTAGTCCGTCGTGGCGATGATGAATGGTTCTCTATTGTGCGCTGGACGCTTTTCGCCATGCTGAATGCTGAAGAGATGGGCGTTAACTCGCAAAACGTTGATGAAAAAGCGGCTAATCCAGCTACGCCTGATATGGCGCATCTGCTGGGTAAAGAGGGCGATTACGGCAAGGATCTGAAGCTGGATAATAAATGGGCTTACAACATCATCAAACAGGTGGGTAACTACTCGGAAATTTTTGAGCGTAATGTAGGTTCAGAAAGCCCGCTGAAAATTAAACGTGGGCAAAATAATCTCTGGAATAACGGCGGTATTCAGTACGCACCGCCCGTGCGTTAAGTCGGTGTGAGGTAACGGGCGTCGCTACGGCGGCGCTCTCTTCAGCGTTATGGTTTCCGAGGTTTATATGCCCCATCGCCGCTCAACCGTTAAAGGCTCACTCTCCTTTACCAACCCTACGGTTCGCGCCTGGTTATTCCAGATCCTCGCCGTTGTTGCCGTCGTCGGCATTGTTGGTTGGTTATTTCACAACACCATGACGAATCTAAACAATCGCGGCATTACATCAGGATTTGCCTTTCTGGATCGCGGCGCAGGCTTCGGGATCGTCCAGCATTTGATCGATTACCAGCAGGGCGATACCTACGGACGCGTTTTTATTGTCGGCTTACTCAATACGCTACTGGTTTCAGCATTGTGTATCGTATTCGCATCTGTCCTGGGCTTCTTTATCGGTCTGGCGCGACTTTCGGATAACTGGCTGCTACGAAAGCTTTCCACAATTTATATTGAGATCTTCCGTAATATTCCCCCGCTACTGCAAATCTTCTTCTGGTACTTTGCCGTGTTGCGCAATTTGCCCGGACCGCGGCAGGCAGTGAGTGCGTTTGATCTCGCCTTTTTGAGCAATCGTGGGCTCTATATTCCGTCGCCGCAGCTGGGAGATGGATTTATTGCGTTTATCCTGACTGTTGTTATTGCTATAGCCATTTCTGTTGGACTATTCCGTTTTAATAAAACGCACCAGATAAAGACCGGACAACTGCGACGAACCTGGCCTTGCGCCGTTGTGTTGCTCACTGGTTTACCTTTACTGGCGCAATGGCTTTTTGGTGCGGCACTGCACTGGGATGTTCCGGCACTACGAGGGTTTAACTTCCGCGGCGGGATGGTGCTTATCCCTGAGCTGGCAGCCTTAACATTGGCGCTTTCAGTTTATACATCTGCATTTATCGCCGAGATTATTCGCGCCGGGATCCAGGCAGTGCCTTATGGTCAACATGAAGCTGCCCGCTCGCTGGGATTGCCCAACCCAGTTACGCTACGCCAGGTCATTATTCCCCAGGCGCTGCGAGTGATTATTCCGCCGTTAACCAGCCAGTATCTCAACATCGTCAAAAACTCCTCTCTTGCCGCCGCTATCGGCTATCCCGATATGGTTTCGCTGTTTGCTGGCACCGTGCTGAACCAGACGGGGCAAGCCATCGAGACGATTGCCATGACGATGTCGGTCTATCTGATTATCAGCCTGACTATCTCGCTGCTGATGAATATCTATAACCGCCGCATCGAGATCGTTGAACGCTAAGGAGTCATGATGACAAAAGTATTGCTGTCTCATCCCCCGCGCCCGGCGAGCCATAACTCAAGCCGCGCTATGGTGTGGGTGCGCAAAAACCTGTTCTCCAGCTGGAGCAATAGCCTGCTGACTATTGGCTGCTTATGGTTGATGTGGGAACTGATTCCACCGCTGCTGAACTGGGCTTTTTTACAGGCAAACTGGGTTGGTTCAACGCGTACCGACTGCACAAAAGCCGGTGCCTGTTGGGTCTTCATCCACGAACGATTCGGCCAGTTTATGTATGGGCTTTACCCGCACGACCAGCGCTGGCGAATTAACCTGGCATTACTGATTGGCCTTGTTTCTATCGCACCAATGTTCTGGAAAATACTCCCGCATCGCGGTCGCTATATTGCGGTATGGGCGGTTATCTACCCACTGATTGTCTGGTGGCTGATGTATGGCGGTTTTCTTGGTCTAGAGCGGGTTGAAACCCGGCAATGGGGCGGGCTGACACTGACGTTGATTATCGCATCTGTTGGGATTGCTGGGGCGCTGCCGTGGGGGATATTACTGGCATTAGGCCGCCGCTCCCATATGCCGATTGTGCGTATCTTATCGGTCATTTTTATCGAGTTCTGGCGTGGCGTACCGCTGATTACCGTACTGTTTATGTCTTCGGTCATGCTGCCGCTCTTTATGGCGGAAGGCACCAGTATCGACAAACTGATTCGTGCGTTGGTCGGCGTGATCCTGTTTCAGTCAGCATACGTTGCGGAAGTCGTGCGAGGCGGATTACAGGCGCTGCCCAAAGGGCAATACGAAGCGGCAGAGTCGCTGGCGTTGGGTTACTGGAAAACTCAAGGGCTGGTTATTCTGCCCCAGGCACTGAAGCTGGTGATTCCAGGGCTGGTAAATACCATCATCGCGCTATTCAAAGACACAAGTCTGGTGATCATCATCGGGTTGTTCGATCTTTTCAGTAGCGTTCAGCAGGCAACCGTTGACCCCGCCTGGCTGGGTATGTCGACGGAAGGGTATGTTTTCGCCGCACTGATCTACTGGATCTTCTGCTTCAGCATGTCACGTTATAGCCAACATCTGGAAAAACGTTTTAACACCGGGCGTACACCGCATTGAGGACACTATGAGCCAAATTTTACTGCAACCTGCTAACGCGATGATTACACTGGAAAACGTCAATAAATGGTATGGGCAATTCCATGTCTTAAAAGATATAAATCTGACTGTGCAAACCGGTGAACGCATTGTTTTGTGTGGTCCTTCCGGTTCCGGGAAATCGACAACCATTCGCTGTATTAATCATCTGGAAGAACACCAACAGGGACGGATCGTGGTGGATGGCATCGAGCTTAACGAAGATATTCGCAATATTGAGCGCGTCAGGCAGGAAGTGGGAATGGTCTTTCAGCATTTCAATCTATTCCCACATTTGACCGTTTTACAGAACTGTACCCTGGCGCCGATTTGGGTGCGTAAGATGCCGAAGAAAGAAGCTGAAGCTCTGGCGATGCATTACCTTGAGCGGGTGAGAATTGCCGAACATGCACAGAAGTTTCCCGGGCAGATTTCTGGTGGTCAGCAGCAACGCGTTGCCATAGCACGTTCACTTTGTATGAAACCAAAGATCATGCTGTTTGATGAACCTACGTCGGCGCTCGATCCGGAGATGGTAAAAGAAGTGCTGGATACGATGATTGGGCTAGCGCAGTCAGGCATGACGATGCTGTGCGTAACACATGAAATGGGATTTGCGCGAACTGTCGCTGATCGAGTGATTTTTATGGATCGCGGAGAAATCGTGGAGCAAGCTGCACCGGATGAATTTTTTGCGCATCCTAAATCGGAGCGTACGAGGGCATTTTTATCGCAGGTTATCCATTAAGTTGTACATGGATTCGAAACGCAAAAAGGCCATCCTTTCGGATGGCCTTTCGTTTTATTTGATGCCTGGCAGTTCCCTACTCTCGCATGGGGAGACCCCACACTACCATCGGCGCTACGGCGTTTCACTTCTGAGTTCGGCATGGGGTCAGGTGGGACCACCGCGCTACGGCCGCCAGGCAAATTCTTTTCTAATCTGCCGAACTTTAACCTAAAAAGTGGTGCTGATACCCAGAGTCGAACTGGGGACCTCACCCTTACCAAGGGTGCGCTCTACCAACTGAGCCATATCAGCACGCTAAATTTGATGCCTGGCAGTTCC